>CAJBAP010000249.1 GCA_903950295.1 uncultured Rhodocyclaceae bacterium | reverse complement strand
TGCCCCTCGGCGGCGCCTATGCCGGCCAGGGCAGAACCATGTCGATCAACCCGCCCAATACAGATGGAATGTTCGCTTGGGGCACCGCCGTTCCCGGCCAGGGCCGCTCGCTTTACGCTGGGGTGAATTACAAGTTCTGATCGTCGCCAAACAGCCTACCGAAAAACGGCCGCATCTGCGGCCGTTTTTTCTCAGTTGCTTGTCGCGGTGGGTGCGGTTGTTATTCCGGTTCCGGGCGTATGGATTCTGTCGCGATCACGGGTCTGGATGGGTTGCCCGGTGGGGTTGGCTGCCGGGTCACGGGTCTGGGTTCGGGTTTGCGTGCCTTGTCCAGCGCCGGTGCCCTGACCAGATTGCTGGCCACTGGCTGACTGGCCGCTGCCCATGCGCCCCTGGCCACCTCCTTGGCCGCCGCCGGGTCCTTTGGCAAATGCGGCGGTGGCTACCGTGGCAGAAATAAGCACAACAGCAAGTGTCTTCAGTGAGTTCATGATGTTTCCTTTGCGATGAGTGAAGTAAGGTTACCGCCCACGTCCCATGCCGCCTCTTCCGCCTCCCCCTCCGCTTCTGCCGGCACCACTGCCGCTGCTGCCTGAAGCCATGCCACGTTGGCGCGCTTCGTAGCCGCTGCCGTAGGGCAGGCGCTCGGTTCCTTTGCCGCCGGTGATCTGTGCCGATCTGAGATTGCGCTCAATCGGGTCGTTGGCCACATCGCCACTGAAGGTTGTCGAAGTCGGGCGTGTCATGTCGCGCGGCAAAGACAGGTTCAGTGGCTGGTGTGTCAAGACATCAGTCGCTGGGGAGGTTTGTCCCCGGACGGGGGACGTCAGCGCCAGCAGCATCAGAGGAAGGGTGAGATTTCGGGGGTTCATAGTATTCGTGTTTCGGTAACGTCATCTTGATCGCGGTGCGTAACAGTGCCACGTCTTGCCGACATCCAGGTGTTTCCGATTGTTTCCATGCGTATTGCCACGTATCCGGCGCACCAGGCAACACGTGGCACGCGCTACACTCGACCACATGAAAAATATGGTGGCACCCCGTATCCTTGTTGTCGATGATGATCCCGCCCTGCGGGAACTGTTGACAACCTATTTGTCGGCGAATGGTTTTGCTGTCGAGGCAGTCGGCGATGGCCTGGCGATGCGTGCGGCCCTGGCCAGTGGTTTGCCGGACGCTGTCGTGCTCGATTTGATGCTGCCGGGCGAGGATGGGTTGGCGCTGACTCGTGTCATCCGTACGCAATCCAGCCTGCCGATTCTGATGCTGTCGGCGCGCGGCGAGGAAATGGATCGGGTAATCGGTCTGGAGGTCGGCGCTGATGACTATTTGGCCAAGCCGTTCGGTCCGCGTGAATTGCTGGCGCGCTTGCGCGCCCTGCTGCGGCGGGGCCAGACAGCTGCCGTTGCCGCAGCGCCTGCCGAAATGCCGCGCTTCGGTCCGTTCGCCCTCGATCAGGCCGGGCGGCGTCTGTTGCGCGACGGCACCGAACTACTGCTGACTGGTGCGGAATACGACCTGCTCGTCCACTTTGTCGCACGCCCCAATCGGGTGCTATCGCGCGACATCTTGGTCGATCTGTTAAAAGGCTACGATCGCGATCCCTTCGATCGCAGCATTGATATCCGCGTCGCCCGCCTGCGGCGCAAGATCGAGGCCGACCCCACTGCACCCGCCTACATCCGTACCGTGCGGGGTGAGGGCTATCTGTTCAATCCGCACGGCGGCACATCTTGACCGCTCGGTTCAGCCTGGCGCGCCAGAATGCACTGCTGCTAGTCTTTGCCTTTCTGCTCGTCGAACTGGTTGCCGCTGCTGCCTTGGCGCGCTACCTGATGCTGCCGCTGGCGCGGCGTTCCGCCGACGACCTCGCCGGGCTGATGATTCTTTCGGCGCAGACATGGGCTGAATTGCCGCCGGCGACACGTCCCGACTTCGAGCACGAACTGCTGGCGAGCCATCAATTAGCTTTGCGTGCCGAGCCCCCCGGTGAAAACCGGGACGAATGGCATCCGCCTTATTTCTACCTGCTCGAGGATGCACTCGCCCGACGAACTGGAATGCAGAGACATCTGGTGCGCGAAGGGAGCGGCGATACAGTCTGGTATTGGTCGAATCTGCCGGCGGGCGAGCATCATCTGGCGGTCGGGCTGGCGGAATCTCGCATTGCTACCCGCCCCGGTGCCGCTGCACTGGCTGCTCTGCTGGGGGGGCTCGGGTTGGCGCTAGCTTTCGCTTTCTGGCTTGCCAGACGCATCACGGCACCACTGGCACGGTTGGAGCAGGCTACCCTGTCGGTCGGGCAGGGTGAAAGTCCGGCACTGCTGCCGGAAACCGGGCCGCGCGAGCTGGCGGCACTGGCGCGGCGATTTAATGCCATGGCCCAGCAAGTCCGCGACCTGCTCTCCGCACGCACCACGCTGCTGGTGGGTGTCTCGCACGATTTGCGCACACCCTTGGCACGCATGCGCCTGGCCCTCGAAATGTTGAAGGAAATGCCGACACCGGCACTGATCGCCCGCATGGAAAGCGACATCGAGGAGATGAATGTACTGATCGCCAATCTGCTCGACCTGACGCGCGGACTCGAGCACGAACCGTCCATCGAAGTCAATTTCGCCGCCTGGCTCACGGCACTGGGCGAGGATTATTCGACCTCCCAACGTCGTATCGTGGTGCAGTGTCCACCTTGCCGGCGCCCTATCCTGCCACGGGCTTTGCGCCGTGCAATTGGCAACCTGCTGCAGAATGCCTTGCGTCATGCACCCGAGAGTCCGGTCGAACTCATCGCCACATTCTCGCCGGAGCGCTGCGTTATCAGCGTCCTTGACCGTGGGCCGGGCATTCCGCCCGAGCGCTTCTCGCAGATGTTCGAGCCCTTTGAACGCCTGGATGATTCACGCAGTCCGCAAACCGGAGGTGCCGGCCTCGGACTCGCCATCGTGCTTGAACTGGCGCGCGCCAACGGCTGGCAGGTGTGGCTGGAGCCTCGTCCGGAAGGTGGTTTAGCGGCTCGGATCGGTCTGCCAGAGGCGAGTCGCTAAAAGTCGGCGCCGGCGGGACGGCAGGTTTCACTGCCCGACTGCTGCTTCCGTCAGGAAAGCGATCTTCGCGATTCCGGCGCGCTGGGCAGCGGACAGAATGTCGGCTACCAGCTCGTAGCGCGTGGCGCGGTCGGCGCGCAGGTGCAGTTCCGGGTGGTCCGGCGCGGCGGCGGCGAAGTGGGCCTCAACAGCGGCGCGCGTAGCAGGTGCGCCGTTCAGGTGCAAGGCACCGGTGGCGTCCAGCGCGAGCTGAATG
>CAJBAP010000248.1 GCA_903950295.1 uncultured Rhodocyclaceae bacterium | reverse complement strand
GCCAAGCATTACCGCCTCGGCAATGGTGACGCGGGTGACGTGCCGGCCCTGCGCGGCGTGTCGCTCGAAATTGCACGGGGCAGCTTCGTCGCCGTGATGGGGCCATCGGGCTCGGGCAAATCGACCTTCATGAATCTGCTGGGCTGCCTCGACCTGCCGAGCGGCGGACGCTACTGGCTCGACGGCGAGGAGGTGTCGCGCCTCTCCGACGATGCGCTCTCCACCTTGCGCAACCGTCGCATCGGCTTCGTCTTCCAGCACTTCAACCTGTTGCCGCGTACGTCGGCACTCGACAACGTCGCCCTGCCGCTGCTCTATCGCGGCCTGACGGCCACAGAGCGCCACGCCCATGCGGCGCAGCGTCTGCGCCAGGTAGGACTGGCAGATCGCATGGATCATCACCCCGCACAGTTGTCGGGCGGCCAGCAGCAACGCGTCGCCATTGCGCGCGCACTGGTGGGCGACCCCGCACTGGTGCTCGCCGATGAACCGACCGGCGCGCTCGACTCGCGCACCGGCATCGAGATCATGGCGCTGTTGCAGCAACTCAACCGCGAGGGCATCACCGTCGTGGTGGTGACGCACGAGCGCGATATCGCCGCTTACGCCGATCGCATCATCCTTTTCCGCGACGGACTGGTGGTTGACGATCTGGTGAATGAGCCCCGTGACGCCAGTATCGACTTTGCTGCCCTGCCCGCCCTGACATGAATTTTCTCGCGACCCTGCTGATTGCGCTCAAGGCGCTCCGCATCAACAAGCTGCGTTCGTCACTGACCATGCTCGGCATCATCATCGGCGTCGCGGCGGTGATCATCATGATCGCTGTTGGCGGCGGCGCGCGCGCGCAGGTGGAAGCCCAGATCAAGAGTCTCGGCGCCAACCTGATGATGGTGTTCTCGGCTTCACCCTCCTTCACCGGCGCCCGCAGCGCTGCCGGTTCGACGCACACCGTCAGCGAGGACGATGCTTACGCCATCGCGCGCGAACTGCCCGAATATATCGCCGGTGCCGCGCCCGCGCTGCGCGGTAGCGGCCAGGTCGTCGCTGGCAACAGCAACTGGTCGACCTCGTTTTACGGGGTCACCCCCGATTATTTCGACGTGCGCGAATGGAGCATCGCCGAAGGCCGTTTCTTCGAACCGGCGGAAATCAACGGCGCGGCAAAAGTCGCCATCATCGGCCAGACCGTTGCGACTAACCTGTTCGGCGACGCCAGCCCGATCGACCAGACCATCCGCATCCGCACCGTACCACTCACCGTGATCGGCCTGCTGGCGAGCAAGGGGCAAAGCCCCGGTGGCAGCGATCTCGATGACGTGATCCTGTTGCCCATCACGACTGCGCGTAATCGGGTGCTGGGCGCAACCTCGCTCGCCAAATCGCGCTCGGTCGGTTCGATCCAGATCAAGCTGCTCGATGGTGCCGACAGCAAGGAAGCCGAGGAAAGGGTGCGCGAACTGCTGCGCCAGCGCCATCGCCTGCAGCCGGGCCAGGACGACGACTTCACGCTGCGCAACATGACCGAAATTCTTCAGACGCGCGAAGAATCCTCGCGCGTGATGGCATTGCTGCTGGCATCCGTGGCGTCCGTTTCGTTGCTGGTCGGTGGCATCGGCATCATGAACATCATGCTCGTCTCAGTGACAGAGCGCACCAGGGAGATCGGTTTGCGACGCGCCGTCGGTGCGCGGTCGCGCGACATCCTGCAACAATTCCTCATCGAGGCGATTACGCTGGCATCGATCGGCGGCCTGATCGGTGTACTGCTCGGCATGGGTGGCGCGCAACTGATCGCCCGACTGGCCGGTTGGCCGATCGAACTTTCGCTGTCCGCCATCCTCCTCGCCGTCAGCTTCGCTGCAGTGATCGGCATCTTTTTCGGTTTTTATCCCGCCCGCAAGGCAGCGCGCATGTCGCCGATCGAAGCCCTGCGCCACGAGTAAGTCGCGCGCCGTGTAGTATCTTCGCTCCCATGGCTCAAGAAATCGAACTCAAACTGGCACTGGCAGAAGACGCGCAAAGCAACTTTCTGCGCCATCCCCTGCTCAAGCAGGCAAGCAGACGGCAATCGTTCCGCCTGGTTAACCTGTATTACGACACACCCGAGTTTGAACTGCGCAACCGCGGCATCGGTCTGCGCCTGCGGGCACAAGGCAAGCTTTGGCTGCAAACGGTCAAGTGCGCGGGCAAATCGGCGGGGGGGCTTTCTGCCCGGCCGGAATGGGAAACGCCCTACGTCGGGCATTTCGATTTCTCGCCCGTCGATACCGATGCCGTGCGCACCTGGCTGGAGCGTCCCAAGATCAAGACGCGCATCGCGCCGATCTTCGAAACCAATTTTCTGCGCATCACCTGGTACTTCGAGCCGGCCCCCGGCACGCGCATCGCCCTGATGCTCGACCGCGGCTGGATTGCCGCCGGCGGGCGCCGCGAAGCCATTTCCGAGGTCGAGATCGAGTTGATCGAAGGCGACGAGGCGCAGTTGTTCAACCTGGCACGCACCTTTGCCGAGCGTATCCCGCTGGCACCGGCCCCCCTGTCCAAAGCCGACCGCGGCTATCGCCTGTTCAAGCAAACACCCTTGGCTCCCGTCAAGGCCGTGCCGATCGCGCTCGATGCCACCGCCGCCCCCAGTGCGGCCTTCCAGTCCATTGCGCTCTCCTGCCTCGACCACCTGCAGCAAAACCATCTCGGCGCTCTGGCCAGCGAAGATCCCGAATACATCCACCAGATGCGTGTCGCCACGCGCCGCTTGCGCGCTGCACTGCGACTCTTCAGCCCGCTCCTGCCCGCCGACTTTGCTACACCGCTGCTCCCTGCCCTGCGCGAGTTGATGGCAGTACTCGGCCACGCCCGCGACCTCGACGTTCTGCTGGCAGAGATTGCCGAACCCGTACTGCAGGCGCTGCCCGACGAACCACGCCTGGCAGCGCTGGTCGGCATCATCACCGAACGGGGCTTCGACACGCGCCAGGGCGCCTTGCGTTTTCTGCGTTCGCCGCGCTACGGCAGCATCGTCCTGCAGGCGCTGGCCACGCTGCATGAACAAGAAAAAGTCGGCGCTGGCGGGACGGCGGAGATGATCCTCACCCTGATCGAATTTGCCGAAAGCCGCCTGCGCCGTCTGCGCAAGAAAGTATTGTGGCTGGCCGACCACGCCTGTATCGACAATCCATCTTCG
>CAJBAP010000247.1 GCA_903950295.1 uncultured Rhodocyclaceae bacterium | reverse complement strand
GGGGATTGGTGAATGCGTGATCGACTGGGGGCCAGGCTACCGAATCTACCTGGCCAAGGAAGGAGATGCATTGATCATTCTGTTTGGCGGTAGCACCAAGCGAGGGCAGCAAAAGGCGATTGATCAAGCTGTGGCATTACGCGATGAATACAAGACGAGAAAGCGCGCCCTCGTCGTTACTTCGAAAGGAAGGAAGGTATGACGCTTACCCGTGATTACAAGCAAACCATCGTTGAGCGTGTCGAACGAGATCCGGCTTTTGCCAAGGCGCTTCTCGATGAAGCGGCAACCCTGTTTCTCAGCGGCGAACCAGATACGGCGCGCCTCATCTTGCGCGATCTGGTTAATGCAACTGTCGGATTTGAAAGTTTGGCCGAGTTGACGCACAAACCGAGCAAGAGTCTGCACCGCATGCTGTCATCGAAGGGAAATCCGAGTATGGATAATCTAGCCGCCATTTTTGTCGCGATCAGGAATTGGCTCAAAGTGACCTTCGATGTGCGCGTCGTAGAGGCGGCATGAATACTCAGGTCGTCTGGCAAAAAGTCGGCGTTGGCGGGACGGCGCGAGCCGCACTGAAAAACCAGCAGCCACGCTGCCTCTGGCTCACCGGCCTGCCGGGCGCGGGCAAGAGCACGCTGGCGCACCTGCTCGAGGGCGCCCTGCACGCGCAGGGCCGCCACACCTACCTGCTCGACGGCGACAACATCCGCCACGGCCTCAATCGCGATCTGGGTTTTTCTGCGGCCGACCGCGACGAAAATATCCGCCGTATTGCCGAAGTGGCACGACTGATGGTGGATGCCGGGTTGGTCGTCATCGTCGCATTCATCTCGCCCTACCGGCGCGAACGCGAGATGGCCCGTGCGCTATTCTCCCCCGGCGACTTCGTCGAAATCTTCATCGACACCCCGCTCACCGTCTGCGAGCGGCGCGACCCCAAAGGCATGTACGCCAAGGCGCGGCGCGGCGAGATGAAAGATTTCACCGGTGTCGATGCCCCCTACGAAGCACCGCTCACGCCTGAAATTCGCGTCGATGCTTCGCTGGGTGAGCCTGCGGAAACGCTGGCGATCCTGCTTCGCACCCTGGGCGAACATTAACATCGGTTCGTGTGTATCATCCACACCATGAATAGCGCCGATATTGTCAGGCAGTTGGAACGAGCGGGGTGGGTGCTACGAGGCGTCAAAGGTTCGCACCATATCTATACTCTTCCAGGAAAGCCGGGCCATATCAGCGTACCGCATCCGAAAAAGGATTTAGGTATCGGTCTTACGCACAAGTTGTTGAAACAGGCCGGTCTGAAGTAAAGGAAGAAAACGATGAAATATCCGATAGCTATTGAACCCGGCGATACCAGTCACGCTTTCGGTGTTGCCGTGCCCGACCTGCCTGGCTGTTTCTCGGCGGGTGATTCTCTGGACGAAGCCATCGATAACGCCAAGGAAGCGATCGAGCTCTGGCTGGAAGCTGTCATCGATGATGGGGGCGTTGTACCGGAGCCCCGCCCGATTTCCGAGCATCAGGCCAATCCGGAGTTCGCTGGCTGGATTTGGGCGGTGGTCGGCGTTGATCTCGCGCAACTCTCCGACAAGGCGGAGCGCGTCAACATCACACTGCCTGCCCGCGTCCTGCGCCGCATCGATGCTGCAGCAAAGTCTGCGGGCGAATCGCGTTCCGGCTTCATCGCGCACCTGGCACTGCGGGCCTGATCGCGTAGTCCCGCAAAAGTCGGCGCAGCCTCTGCGGGCCGCTTCCGGCCTGACGGCCTCCCTGCTGGCGGGACGGCGTACCGTTCAGCGCAGAGCTAACCCCGGCATTGCACGACCCGCGCCGAATTCGTCATTGCCATCAGCGACACTGACTAAGCTTCCGCTTGCCGCGTGCCTTGCCATCATCGCCGAACTCCCCATCGCCGTCGCCAATGGTGCCGTCGTCGAGCAGTGTATCCTTCTTCGCCAGGCTGGCCTGTAGCAAGGATGAGCAGCTGCCCGGATTGAGATCACAACCTTGCTGGTCATCGTACTTCTGCTCCGGTACCGTGCATAGTCCGGGGATCAACTGGCAAATATCCACGCCTGACTGGGCAAAAACGATCTGTAGTCCGGCCCCCGGTGTGGCGATCACCGGCGGGTTGCCCCAGAAGAAGCCGCTGCCGCCTGCAGTTGTCGCCGAAGAGGTTTCCACGCCGTCGATGAAGATGCCGCCCGAACTGCGGGCGAGGAACTCAAGATAAATCGTCCGGCCGTCGTTGGTAAAGACATCGGCCGTCATGGTCGACGGCAGGAGGCCGGCCTGCTCGTTGAGATACAGGGTCGAATCGGCACCCTTCAAGGTGACGAGAATGTCGTTGCCGGCGCTGATGGCCGCGCCGTTGTTCAGCTTGAGGTTCTGGTCGATCGTCAACTGGATGTCGCCGGTGTCGGTCCGGATCTGCGTGCCGTCGAACGTCGCATTGCCGGCAACAGTGAGGTCGATGTAGTTGTAGGCCGAGATCGAGCCGCCGACCCCCGTCAGTGTCGTCGCGCCCAGCAGCACGTCGTTGCCCGCACTGATCGTGCCGCCGTTGAGGGTGGTGGTGCCGGAGATAATCACAACATCCCGGTCGGCACTCAAGGTACCGCCGACCTGCAAGGCACCGGCGAGCACGCCGACATCCATGCCCGCAGTTACAGAACTGCCGGACGCAAGGGTTATCGTTGGTGCTTCGAGCCCGACGCCGTAGCCCGACAGACTGCCGGTCACGTTAAGTACGCTGTTGCTGATGGCTTGCAGATCGCCACTCGCCGCCACGCTGCCATCGACGTTGATCGTGCCGCCCGCCAAAGTGGTATTGGTGGCGGTAACGTTGCCCGTACTCGCAATGGTGAGTGTATTGCTAGCCGACAAGGTGAGAGGGTTGTTGGGCAGCGAAAAAGCGCTGCCGTTGATAGTCAGATTGCTGCCGGCGTCGAGCCAAACCAATGGGCCCGCTGGTGTATTGATGAAGATATTGCCATTCTCGGTGAGGTTGCCGGTGGCCTTGAGCACGATCCCGCCAGCGCCCCCAGTCAGGTTGATGCTGGTCGAGGCGTCCATATCCCCTGCATGGACAAAGGCGAGTTGGCCGCCGAGCGACGAGTAATCGTAAAAATTCACGGTGCCGGGTGCATCGCTGGCAGCGGAGGTGAGGCCGGTATTCTGAATGCGGATACCGCCAAAGGCACTGCCGCTCGATACCGTAGCCTCGATCAACTGATCCGCAGCGGTAGTCACATTGATTGCCGGTAGGCCGGCGCTGCCGCCGTAATAGCTCGTCAGATAAACCATCGGCGCGGTGATTGTGCCGCCGCTGATCGCTCCAGTCGCCTCAATGCTGGCATAGGCCGCAGAGATATTTCCAACGCGGGCGTTGTAAGGCGTGGCGCCGAAGCTGCCGTTCCCCATATCGCCGGTGGGGGTAGGGTCGTAGCCTGCCTTGACAATCACCGAGTCGTACGCCACCAGCGACCCGGTCAGAGTAATGTCGCCAATCGAATCGATATTGACGTCGCTGGCATCACTCGACATGATGCTGCCGGCCCCCTGGGTGATGCGTCCGGGGCTGGCACCGCCGTCAAAAGCCTTCAGGTTTACGCCGTAGTGACCGCTGAGACTGCCATTGACGGTGATGTCGCCCAGTTCGACACTGCCCCCGTAAGTGGTAAGCCGGACATCGGCCGATGCCTCGATCACGCTCGCTGCGCCAATGACGATATTGCCGCCAGCAGAGCCATTACCGGCGGTGATTTTTACTTCGTAGCCATCGCCGTTAACATCGGCCGTCACGCTACCGCCGATATTTGCGCTGCCCTCGGCGTAGATTTCGACACCGGTATTGCCACGCATGATGCCGCCAGCGGTCTGGGTGATGTCGCCTGTCGCGTGCGTGCCGCTCAGAGCTTCGAGGTAGACATAGCCGCTCGAGGAAACGATATTGCTGGTCGCACCGAGCGCGATATTGCCGCCGAAACCATTCGAACCATAACCTTCGTCATAGGCGCTACCGGCTGAGATCGAGATATGTCCATCCGCAGTAATACCTCCATCCAACTGCGCGTTGCCACCCACCCAAAACTCGATCTTGCCGTTGGGTGCCTCGATCAAACCACCATACTGGGTAATATTGCCGAGCAAACCGGAGGAGTAACCACGTTGGGCATGCAAGGTGATGGCGTAGTTGCCAGAATTGCTGGAGATCCGGCTGGCACTGCCCAGCGTGATGTTGCCGCCGCGCGGGTTGGCATAGCCCTCATCCACACCGCTCGAGTAGATACCCGCCTGCAGGCGCACCGCCCCCTCGGCAGCAATTGTGCCGTTCAAAGCAATGTCGCCGTAGGCTTTGACTTCGATATAGCTGTCGGTTGGATTCACGTTGTCCGAACCGACATAGCCATTGATCGAGATATTGCCATCAGCCGCTGATCCGCCGGCGGCGACAAGAACGCTGCCGCCTCTTTCGGCAAAAATGCTGCCACTCGTTCCGATAACGATATTCCCGCCGACACCATTGGGATTGCCTGCTGCGTTCATGCCGGCGGTGATGGTCACGGCGTAGTCACCCCCATCGCCGCTGCCACTCTCCACCCTGCCATTGATCGTCACGCTGCCGCTTGCATGGAGGTCGACCCCATAGTCACCGAAGACCCTGCTTGTCGCAACCTGAGTAATATCGCCGCCATTGGCGCGAAGATAAACGTAGTCATCTGCCGATACGTCATTGTTGATGGCAATGCCGCCAGCCGAGATGATTTTTAGATAACCGTTAAGACTCTCCAGGGGTTGGTTTTCATCGCCCAAGGCACCAACCACCGCATTCGCACCATCAATGAGAAGATTGCCCCAAAGCCGGCCGGAAATCGAGCCAATCACATTGTCGGTACCCCGCAGGCTGACATGGCCATTGATGTAAACCCCAGAGTCCTCAATATCGTAGGGGAAAGTAAGCCGGCCGGTCTTGATCGTGGCCCAGGCATCCTGAGCAATGTCGCTATTGGATTCCATGTGGAGCCAGCCATCCGTGCCTTGCGCTCTGCCAGAACCCCCGAGCGAAATGACCTGATTGGAGTAACCCGAATCGTAGCCAAGGATATTGATACCACCGGCGGCTGTCGCGTTAAGTGTGATATTCGGCGTCACGACCAGATTCCCGGCATTCCCGCCAATACCCTGGAGACCATCCGGGGTAACGCCATAGCCACTGCCACCATAGCCCCCGCTGCCACCGGAGGCTTCAATCAGCAAATCGCCTTGCAGCGTTACAAATTCTCCGCTTAGGATGATACGACCCGCCGCTCCACCGGAACCACCCGCACCCCCACCGGCGATCGTGTAAAAATCATCACCACCCGCACCACCGCGGCCGCCGGATGCATAGGCATTCCTCTCAGTCGCGCATTCGCCACAGCCAGAATCAATCCCGCCAGCATCTGAAATTAGGCTGACACTGCCGCCCGCGCCGCCGGTTCCACCCGCAGTCGCGGCATGCCCGGTGACAACACTATCGCCACCATCACCCCCGACCCCACCGGAGGCATCCAAAGTTACGTCCTGAAAATCCAAGTCGCCGCCTGTCGCACGCAGAATGATCGTGCCGCCCAGCCCACCGGAACCGCCATTCCTGCCATACAAAGCGTTGCCATAGCCGCCTTTGCCGCCAACAGCACTGATCGTTGGATTACTGCTGATGGAAAAACTGGACGCTACCAGTTCGACATACCCCCCCAGCCCGCCCTGACCACCGCCAAAGCCACCTTCGCCGCCATCGGCGTAGATGTTGTCGTTCAGTTGCAAACTTCCGTAGGTTCCGTAGGCAGCGATGCTGACCGTACCGCCGGCGCCACCCGTACGGCCGGCGAAACTGGCGTTTCCGTCGCCCCCCCAGCCTCCACGGGCATTGATGTAGTCGACGGTGACATTTGTGCCCGCGTTGATCGTCACGTCACCGGCATCGCCCCCGATACCCGGCGCGGTGGATGAGCCGCTGGCAGAACCACCATCTCCTCCGCTTGTATTAATTGTGCCGGACACCGTGACAGCACCATTCAGCGACTCGATGAAGACGTCACCACCGGCTTTCCCCGGCTGACCGGCGCTGGCATTATCTGCATAGGTATAGATGCTGCCGACGTTAATCGTATCGGGGGCTTTGAGGACCACCGTACCGCCTCTGGTCGACAAGGTGGATGCGGTAATCGTGCCGGTGGCGATCCCAGACGGGGCTGCATCCGTTCCGGTGCTGAGGCCATCCCAGCCGGCAATCAGGTAAAGCCCGCCGCTGGACGTATTGGTGATGCTATAAGCTCCGGTAGTAATGTTGCTGTGGGCAAGCAAGCGCAGGTCATTCGCACTGGAGAAGGTGGCGCTGGCCAGTACGGCGATTTCACCGGAGCCTCCCCCGCTGGTTTGAACGACCACGGGGCCTCCCACCAAACTCGGAATGATGCCGCCACCGCTGCCGTTGTCCCACGCCGTGGTATCAATCGTCACTTCAGTCGGGTCCAACAACAAGGTGCCGGCCTTGCCCTTGGGCGCGCGCCGGTCGGCGAAGCCCTGGAAAACGAGGCTGTGTTTGCCGGAAACCTCGACGAAGCCGCCATCGCCGCCGTTGGCGCCACCCTTGGCTTCGATGGTGCCGTAGGCGCGGGTAGTATCGTCCGACCAGATAATGACCTTGCCACCATTGCCGTTCTCGGTGGCATTGGCCTTTAGCACGGCATGCTTGCCGAAGTCGGTAATCTGGGCGTTCTGGACATCGGGGTTCTTACCCTGATAGTCGCCCCCGATGAGGATGACGCCGCCGCCGTTGGTACCTGATGCGTCGATCTCGGCGTTGTCCGTCACCGCGACACGGTTGCCGAGCACTTCGACCTTGCCGCCCTTGGTGCCGGTGGCGGCAATGCGCCCGTTGCCATCGACGTAGGTATCCTGGCTGGCCTTGAGGAACACCCGCCCGCCTTCATTGACGACGCTCGAGGCATTCAGCGTGCCC
>CAJBAP010000246.1 GCA_903950295.1 uncultured Rhodocyclaceae bacterium | reverse complement strand
TGGGCATGAACTCCAACATCATGAGCCTCGGCGGCATTGCCATCGCCATCGGTGCGATGGTCGATGCGGCGATTGTCATGATCGAGAACGCCCACAAGCATCTGGAACGGCTGAAGGAGGGGGAATCCCGCACGGAAGCAATCATTGCGGCCTGCAAGGAGGTTGGCCCGGCGTTGTTCTTCTCGCTGCTGATCATCACCGTTTCCTTCCTGCCGGTGTTTACGCTGGAAGCGCAAGAAGGCCGCTTATTCGCGCCGCTGGCCTGGACCAAGACCTTCGCCATGGCCGGCGCGGCGCTGCTTTCGGTGACGCTGGTGCCGGTGCTGATGTTGTTGTTCATTCGCGGCCGCATTCTGCCGGAGGCGCAGAACCCGGTTAATCGCATCCTCATCGCCCTCTATCGGCCGGTCATCGCTTTAGTCATGCGCTGGAAGCTTGCGACTATCGCAATAGCGGTTGCCGCCATGCTGGCTTCGATCTGGCCGGCGACAAAGCTCGGCAGTGAATTCATGCCGACGCTCAATGAGGGCACGCTGTTCTACATGCCGACCGGCCTGCCCTCGATGTCGGTGACCAAGGCCGCAGAACTTTTACAGACGCAGAACAAGATCATCAAGAGCTTCCCCGAGGTGGCGTCGGTGATTGGCAAGGCGGGCCGCGCGCAAACCGCGACCGACCCGGCGCCGGTCGAAATGTTCGAGACGGTGATCAATCTGAAACCGGAGAAAGAATGGCGGCCCGGCCTGACGGTCGATGGCCTGATCGCCGAACTCGATCAGGCGCTACAGTTCCCCGGTATTGCCAATTCCTGGACCATGCCGATCAAGGCGCGCATCGACATGTTGTCGACCGGCATCCGCACGCCCGTCGGCATCAAGGTCTTCGGCAAGGACCTGGACGAGATGGAAAAACTCGCACGCGAGATCGAGACGGTGGTGAAGACCGTGCCCGGAACCAGCTCGGCCTACGCCGAACGCATCACCGGTGGTTTTTATCTCGACATCGAACCCGACCGCGCCCAACTCGCGCGCTACGGCATTCTGGTCGGCGACCTGCAGGAAGTCATCGCCACCGCACTCGGCGGTGAAATGCTGACCACCGCGGTCGAAGGTCGCGAGCGCTTCGGCGTCACGCTGCGCTATCCGCGCGAACTGCGCGACGACCCGCAGAAGATTGCCGCCAATGTTCTCGTGCCAATCATGGGCGAGATGGGCGGGCAAGCGGCGATGGTGCCGCTCGGGCAAGTGGCGCAAGTGAAGATCGTCAAGGGCGCACCGAGTATCCGCACCGAGAACGCGCTGCTGTCGGCCTATATCTACGTCGATATTCGTGAGCGTGACATCGGTTCCTACGTCGCCGCCGCCAAGCGTGCCGTGGCAGAAAAAGTGAAATTCCCGCAGGGCAGTTATGTCACCTGGAGCGGCCAGTTCGAATACATGGAACGTGCGCTGGAACGGCTCAAGATCGTCGTGCCGTTCACGCTCCTGATCATTTTCCTGCTGCTCTATCTCAACTTCCGGGCACTCGCTCAAACTCTAATTGTCATGCTCTCGGTGCCCTTCGCCCTGGTCGGTGGCGTCTGGCTGATGTGGCTGCTCAATTACAACCTGAGTGTTGCGGTCGCGGTGGGTTTCATCGCGCTTGCCGGCGTGGCGGCCGAGACGGGCGTGGTGATGCTGATCTACCTCGATCATGCCTGGGACGCCG
>CAJBAP010000245.1 GCA_903950295.1 uncultured Rhodocyclaceae bacterium | reverse complement strand
GCAGGCTATCTTCATGCTGGTCAAGCAGGTCAATGAAAGTCGCGCCGAAGTCGAGAACGAGTTTTCCCGCGCCGTCAGTCGCGAGGGTAATCTCAATGCGCAGGATCGGGTAGCCGAGGTATTCGAGTTGCGGCGCAGTTTCGAATGGCGCGGACTGGCCACGGTGCCTTACTCGGCGCTGCGGATTCGCGCGAAATATGCTGTCTTCGATGCGGAGCAGCGCTTTCCTGTCGAGTATCGGTCGGTTCCTGACCACAAGGCCTGCGAGTGCGGCGCCATCCTGCGCGGCGTCGTGCGGCCGCAGGATTGCAAACTCTTCGGCACGGTATGCACACCCGAAAATCCCATCGGCTCCTGCATGGTCAGTTCGGAAGGTGCCTGTGCCGCGCATTACAGCTACGGGCGCTACAAGGATATGGACTGATGACAGAGGTGAAACGCGGTTATGTGCGACCGCTCGACCTGACCCACGGTTGCGTCGACCTGACCCACGGTTCCGGGGGGCGAGCCATGGCACAGTTGATTGCCGAACTGTTCGCCAAGCATCTGGGCAATGAATACCTCGGTCAGGGTAACGATGGTGCCGTCCTACCCGCACCGACTTTTGGCGAAAGATTGGTGATGGCAACCGACAGCCATGTTGTCTCGCCACTGTTTTTCCCCGGCGGGGATATTGGCTGCCTTTCGGTACATGGCACGGTGAACGACGTCGCGGTGATGGGTGCTACGCCGCTCTACCTGGCGGCAGGATTCATCCTTGAAGAGGGTTTTCCGCTGGCAGACCTGGCGCGTATCGTCGCGTCCATGGCCCGGGCGGCCCGGGAGGCAGGGGTGCCAGTGGTCACCGGTGACACCAAGGTGGTCGAGCGGGGCAAGGGCGACGGTATCTTCATCACTACCACCGGCGTCGGGGTGCTGCCCGCCGGGCGCGATATCGGCGGCGCCCGTGCCCGGCCAGGCGACGTGATACTGGTGTCGGGGTCGCTCGGCGATCATGGCGTCGCTATCATGAGCCAGCGCGAAAACCTGCGCTTCGACGCACCCATCGCTTCCGATACGGTGGCGCTTCACGGCTTGATCGCCGCCATGCTCGCCACCGGTGCAGACATTCGTGTGCTGCGCGATCCGACGCGCGGCGGCCTGGCCACAACGTTGAACGAGATCGCCGGTCAGTCGGGGGTCGGTATGATGCTGCGCGAGAAGGATATCCCGGTGAAGCCGGCGGTCGCCGCTGCCTGCGAATTTCTCGGCCTCGATCCGCTCTATGTCGCCAACGAAGGCAAACTGATCTGCATCTGTGCGGCCGACGACGCCGAGCGTTTATTGGCGGTGATGCGCGCGCATCCGCTGGGCTGCGATGCTGCCCGCATTGGTGAGGTGATCGCGGATGCGCATCACTTCGTGCAACTCGTTACGGCTTTCGGCGGCAAGCGCATCGTCGATTGGCTGGCCGGCGATCAACTGCCCCGGATCTGCTGATCCGCCATCGATGCGCATCCTGCTCCTCACCCATGCCTTCAACAGCCTGAGCCAGCGCCTGTGGGCCGAACTTGGCCGGCTCGGGCACGAGGTCTCGGTCGAGTTCGACATCGCCGACCCGGTCGCCGAGGAAGCGGTGGCCCTGTTCAAGCCCGACCTGATCGTTGCACCTTATTTGCGGCGGGCGATTCCAGAATCGATCTGGTCGCGCCATGTCTGTCTGATCGTGCATCCGGGCATCGTCGGTGACCGTGGCCCGTCAGCGCTGGATCATGCCATCCAGCAGGGTGTAGCGGAATGGGGTGTGACCGTCCTGCAGGCCGAAGCCGAAATGGATGCGGGGCCGGTCTGGGCCAGTGCCGTTTTCCCCATGCGGGTGGCCAAGAAATCCAGCCTGTACCGCAACGAGGTAACGCATGCTGCGACGCAGGCAGTGTTGGAGGCCGTGGCCCGTTTCGCGACCGGAGCAGCGCCACGGTGCCAGGGAAACACGTCCTGGCAGCCGTTGATGCAACAGGCGCAACGCCGCATCGACTGGCAGCACGATACCAGTGCCAATGTGCTGCGCAAGATCAACGCTGCCGACGGATTTCCTGGCGTCGAAGATGAAATG
>CAJBAP010000244.1 GCA_903950295.1 uncultured Rhodocyclaceae bacterium | reverse complement strand
GTCGGCGCTGGCGGTACGGCACATGGCAGTAAAAAGCGGTGACGTGGCTCCAAAATTGATTGGTCCAGAAAATAAATGAATTAGGTACCATTCCACGGTGTTCAACCGCATGGCAATTACATTGAAAATGAAACCACTCCTCGTTTTCCCTGCTTTCCGCGTTGGCATTTCCATCCTGATCTGTTTTTTCGCAACGCTTGGCAGTAGCGCACGCGCCGATGAAATCAAGATCGGCGGCACCGGCAACGCCTTGGGGACCATGCGTTTGATGGGTGAAGCCTTCAGCAACAAGTACCCCAACATGAAAGTTACCGTGCTGGGCAGTATCGGCACCAGCGGAGCAATCAAGGCCGTGCCGAAAGGGGTCGTCGATATCGGTGTTTCGTCGCGGCCTCTCACCGACGAAGAGCTCGCCACGGGCGTGGTAGCGACCGAATATTCCAGATCGCTGACCGTGCTGGCCGTTGCCAACAAGATGAAAGTGGTCGCGATCACCAACGCACAGATCGCCGATATCTACACCGGCAAACTGGCAAAGTGGCCCGATGGCACGCCCGTCCGGCCTGTCCTGCGCCAACCGGGTGATGACAACACCAGGCAGATCAAAAACCTCTCGCCCGAAATCGAAAAGGCATTGCTTGTCGCCGAGCAGCGCGACGGGCTGGCGTTCGCCGTGATCGACCAGGAAGCGGCCGACAAGATCGAAAGCATTCCCGGCGCATTCGGTACCTCCACGCTCGCTTTGATCAAGTCCGAAGGTCGTTCCTTGCGCGCCCTGAAACTGGACGGTGTCGAGCCGACCGAAAAGAACGGTGCCAGCGGCGCCTATCCGATGATCAAGCACTTCTTTTTCATCACCCAGAAATCCCCGTCACCGGCTGTCCAGCAATTCATCGCGTTTGTGAACTCGCCCGCCGGACAGGAAGTCCTGACGAAGAACGGGCAATGGCGTCCTTGATAATTAGCTGCACCAGCTGAGGCCAAGTCAGCATGTCTTTGCGCGCGGATGATCATGCAACAAAGGTTATCAATCGCATGGCCATTTTCATTGCCATCATGGTGGCAATCAGCCTGCCGGTTGGCTATGCGCTGACATCGCTTGCCAGTGCCGCTGCCGCGCTGGAGTTCAAGGCCAGAGTCAAGGCTGCTGCCCTGAACGGACTGATCGCCAGCAGTCCCGATATCTGGATGCTTGCCGAAAATCGCCTCCAGGGTCTGATTTCGCGCGAGCCGGTACCGCTCGCCGACGAACTTGTACAGATCATCGATGCACAGGGAAACCTGGTAGTGCAAAGCGGCTTACCGCCGGTTGCACCGGTACTGAGCCAAGCTTATTCACTGTTTGATGCAGGCCAACCCGTCGGCCAGGTGATTGTCAGTGGTTCACAGCGCAAACTGGTGGGCAACACCATGTTCGTCGCCCTGTTTGGGTTTCTGCTGGGCGGCCTGGTCTTTGTCATCATGCGGGTGCTGCCGCTGCGCGCCTTGCGCCACGCCACGGAAGCGCTCCGCACAGAAAAAGAACACGCCGAGGCAATGCTCATAGAACTTGCAAGCCACCGCGATCATCTCGAGGATTTGGTGAGGGCGCGGACGGCAGACCTGCGGGTTACCGCCGCCGCTTTTGATTCGCAGGAAGCCATGATGGTGACCGACGCCAACCGTGTGATCCTGCGTGTCAATCGCGCATTCACCCAAGCCACCGGCTACAGCGAAGCAGAAGCGCTAGGCCAGACTCCCAGCCTGCTCAACTCGGACCGGCATGACGCCGAATTTTTCCGCAACCTGTGGGAAACGATTGAGCGCAGCGGCGGATGGCAGGGAGAAATCTGGGATCGGCGCAAGAATGGCGAGGTCTTTCCGACCTGGATGACCTTCACCGCGCTAAAAGATGATCAGGGTGTTGTCACCCACTACATCGGCGTGCATCACGACATCACCCAACGCAAACTCGCGGAAGAAGAGATCAGGAACCTCGCCTTTTTTGACCACCTGACCGGACTGCCGAATCGCCGCCTGCTGGTGGATCGGCTGACGCATGCGATCGCCGCAAGTACCCGCAGCAAGAAGTATGGCGCCTTGCTGTTCATCGACCTCGACAACTTCAAGACACT
>CAJBAP010000243.1 GCA_903950295.1 uncultured Rhodocyclaceae bacterium | reverse complement strand
GTGCCGATCTTGAGCCCATGCTCTTGCGCAAAAATCAGCAAGTCGGGCAGCCGCGCCATCGTGCCGTCATCCTTGAGAATCTCGCAGATCACCGCGGCCGGCTCGCAGCCCGCCATCTGGGCCAGATCGCAGCCCGCCTCGGTATGGCCCGCGCGAACCAGTACGCCGCCCTTTTGCGCCATCAGCGGAAAGATGTGGCCGGGCTGGACGATGTCGGCAGCCTTGGCGTTCTTTGCCACGGCGGCCTGCACCGTGCGCGAACGGTCGTGTGCCGAGATGCCGGTGGTCACGCCCTCGGCCGCCTCGATCGACATGGTGAAAGCCGTGCCGTGCTGCGCCTTGTTGTCGCGCACCATCAGCGGCAGATCGAGCAGGCGACAACGGCTTTCGGTGAGCGTCAGGCAGATCAGACCGCGACCGTGCTTGGCCATGAAGTTGATTGCCTCGGGGGTCACATGTTCGGCGGCGAGAACGAGATCACCCTCGTTTTCGCGATCTTCCTCGTCAACGAGGATGACCATTTTGCCGGCGCGCATGTCATTAACGATGTCTTGTACTGGGCTGATGCTCACGGTGGGCTCCGTCGGGGAAGGCGCGCATTTTACGCCGGCCGGGAGATAATCCGGGCATGCGCGACATTGCCATTTCCCGACCATGCGATTGCAGATGACCAAACAACGACAGACAGCAGCGCCACAAGCTGCGATGACCTATGAAGCGTATCTCGACGAAGTCACCACGCTCATCACCGAAAAATACGAGATGGGCGATGAAGCGGCAATCAGTATGGTGATGCGCGCCCAGGCCGACGACTTTTTCAGCGGGCACGACGACGACCCGTCAATCTGCACGCTGGAGCGTGCGCACCAGGACGCAAACACCGTTTTCAAGAAATACCAGTAAGGTCGGCTGCCCCGACTTTCCGCGTGGGGCAAGCGCAATCCATGTAATTATCATTGATATTGTAATTTATTAAGTTACAATATCAACCATGATAGCTCGTCAAGCCGAAATTACCCTGCGCCAAAAACTGGCCGATGTCCCTGCTGTCGTACTGCTGGGGCCGCGTCAGGTGGGCAAAACCACGCTGGCGCGACAGATCGCGGCAACCTGGCCGGGCGCGACGGTTTATCTGGATCTCGAACGTCCGGCCGACCGGCTCCGTCTTGACGATACCGATGGCTACCTGCGCGCCCAGCAGGGCAAACTGGTGATCCTCGATGAAATCCACCGGGCGCCGGGCGTGTTCGAGGTCTTGCGCGGCATCATCGACGACAACCGTATGGCGGGATTGCGCAGTGGCCAGTTCCTGCTGCTCGGCTCGGCGGCGCTGGAGTTGATGCGCCAGTCGAGTGAAACGCTGGCTGGGCGCGTGGCCTATCTGGATATTGCGCCGCTGGCGATTAGCGAAGTCGCCGCCGTTGGCATCGACGCCACGACGCTGTGGCTGCGCGGCGGTTTTCCCGACAGCCTGCTGGCGTCCGATGAGACACGCAGTCTGGACTGGCGGCGCGACTTCATCCGCAGCTACCTGGAGCGTGACGTGCCCATGTTTGCGCCCCGCTTGCCGGCAGAGACCATCGGCCGGTTGTGGACCATGCTGGCGCACCAGCAGGGCGGCATACTCAATCAGGCCCGCCTTGCCGGGGCACTGGGAGTAGCCAAGCCGACGGTCGACCGCTACATCGACCTGCTCGTTGACCTGCAACTGCTGCGGCGTCTGCGTCCGTGGAGCGGCAACGTCGGCAAACGCCTGGTCAAGGCGCCCAAGGT
>CAJBAP010000242.1 GCA_903950295.1 uncultured Rhodocyclaceae bacterium | reverse complement strand
CTGAAAACGATCGAGCAGGTCAACCCTGCCAAAGACTGATTGATTGGATCGATATGACCGCCATCATCATTCCCGCACATAACGAGGCTACCGTGATCGCGCAGACCTTGACGGTGCTGTTGCGACAAGTGGGGGGCGGTGACGAGATCGTCGTCGTCTGCAATGGCTGTAGCGATGACACGGCTGCGGTGGCACGTCGTTTCGCGCCACGGGTGACCGTGCTGGAGACTGACGTGCCGTCAAAGACGAACGCCCTCAACATGGGTGATCGCCAGGCTCGATCATTTCCCCGTATTTACCTGGATGCCGATATCGTGCTGGGTGACGGTGCTTTGGACAGGATGGTTCAATCTCTGGAGAAAGGGCCCTGGCTGGCGGTGGCACCTGATCCGCAGATGAATCTGGAGGGGGCAAGCTGGGCGGTGCGGGCGTATTACGACATCTGGTTGTCGCTGCCCTATTGCCGCAGCGGCATGATCGGGGCCGGGGTGTATGCCCTGTCGGCAGCCGGGCGGGCGCGCTTCGGCGACTTCCCGGCAGTGATTGCCGATGATGGTTATGTGCGAGCCATTTTCAAGGAAGCGGAGCGTGGCCGGGTGGCCGATGCCCAATCAATGGTTCGGGCACCAAGAAGCTTATATTGGTTGATCAAGATCATGGGGCGTAGTCGGCTAGGCACGATTGAACTGGGAATAAAATTTCCGGGTTTGCTCGCAAACGAGGTCAAGGATTATTCCGGGGCGTTGCGCGACATGATCGCAAACCCGTTGAACTGGCCGAAGGTGATGGTTTATCTGTATGTGAATCTCGTGTCGCGATTCCTGGCGAAGCGCCGCTTGAAGAATCTCGACTGCTATCAGTGGGAAAAGGATGTTTCATCCCGGACATGATTTCCCCTTCAAGGGGATGGCATAGAGGTGGACGGCGTACGGTGCAAAGTGGTCCTCCAGCTTGCCTTGCTCCAGCATCAGGCTTCTATTTTCGTCGAGTACTTCAGCTGAACCCGCAAGCTGCCTGAGCCGAATCGTGGCCTTCAGGGGTTGGTTGGTCAGTGATGCCGCGAAGACATAGCTTGTACATCCTTCGCGTCGTGATGTGATCGCAATGTGTTCCGCAGGTAGGGCGGTTCCATGGCTGTCGCGAATGCTGGCGGAGAAAACATCGTTCGATGCCGGGCTCAGGATTGCTTTGGCCAGGGTTTGTATCCGCTGGTTGATCTTGCGGATCGCTGTCGCCAGTTCGGGTTCATTGAACCAGGTGGCTTCGACAAAGTTCGGCTTGAACTGGTGCACAAAATAAATGATGCCACGCGAACCGTTGATGATGCTCATCCAGATCTGCGCGCGAATCTGTTCGGGGTCGACCGAGGCGGCGTGGTTGTTTACCCGGCTCGCCCCGATGGTGTTCCATACGGTTTTGTCTGGCCCCGCCCACTGCACCAGGCGTTTCACGCCTTGTGCCACGACTTCGAGTTTTCCTGTGAGGGCCGGGTCGGTCTCGGCGGCTGGATAGATGTCGAACGCGACGATATCGCCCGCCTTGACGTACTCGGGGTAGTCCTCCGGGTGGCTGGTGCGGTTGCCGCGTCCTTTCCATGCATCCCAAGCGACGCCCTTGCCGAGGCCCAGCAATACGGGCCGCGTGGCGTCTCGCAGTTGCATCGATCGGTAACGCCCCAGCATTTCTGCAGGGGAAACCGGGGAACCCCAGCCCATACTGGCAGCCCCTATTTTCCCGATCAAGGGTTGGGCATTGTCCGGCTCGTCTTGCTGCAGCCAGCCGACGATGACATCACGGTTAGGGTCGGTCAGCGAGCTTTCATTTTGTTCGCAGATCACTGGCATGCTGGCGCGCTTCAGGCTGGCTAACTGCGCTGGTGTCGGTCCTTTCCAGAGCCCGACATACAGGTTGATGCCCAGCCCCCGGTATTTCTGCGCGTGTTCCGGCTGCTGCAACCAGACGGCGATCGGGAATACTCCGTCAGCGAGGGGTTGGCGAAACTTGTCCGCCGCGTCTGCCTGTATGATTCCGGCGCATAGCCAGAATATAAGCCCGCAGGCGAGTAAATGTATTCGGAGTGCCGTCCCGCCAGTGCCGACTTTTCTCGTATCGTTTGGCATAATGCTGCCAGCTGTTGTCGAGCAGCGATTTAATCATGATCTGGGCCGCGAAATGAACCAACAACTGGATTGGCAGGGCTGGCTGAAAAGCGAACAGGGTATCTTGTGGCTGGTTTTCGGTCTGGGTCTGGTCGGCTTGCTGTACCAGTCCGGCCTGCTGCTGATCTGGTCGCAGAGCGAGGAGTACGGCCATGGCCTGATGGTGGTGGCTGTGCTGGCCTATCTGGTCGCGTGTCGCTGGCGTATTTATCGGCCAACCACCGCTGGCCAGGCGGCAGCGGGAGTTGTCCTGGCCGTCGTGGCAATTATCTTTGCCGGGCTGGGAGCGGCTTCCGGCATCCCCATGATCGGCTATTACAGTCTCTGGCTGTTCTGCGTGGCGGCGATCATTGCGGTCGGTGGCTTCGGCTTTTTCCGCAAGTTACTGGTGCCGCTGCTGATCGTCCCGCTGCTCTTCCCCTTGCCCAATCCGCTGGGGCCGATGGTGACGGCGGAACTGCAGTTGATCTCTTCCAAATTTGGCGTGGCCTTCATCCGCCTGTTCGGTGGCAGTGTTTACCAGGAAGGCAACGTTCTAGACATGGGCGGCGGCACGAAGCTGCTGGTAGCCGAGGCCTGTGCCGGGCTGCGTTACTTGTTCCCGCTTATGAGTCTGGGGGCGATTGCCGGGCTGATCATGCGTGCGCCCATCTGGATGCGCTGGATCGTCTTCCTGGTGACGGTACCCATCACGATTTTCATGAACAGCTTCCGCATCGCCGTAACCGGCATGCTGGTGGAGGGCGGGGGGGCTGCCCATACTGAAGGCTTCCTGCATCTCTTCGAGGGCTGGGTGGTATTCATCGTTGCTGCCGCGCTGCTCCTCGGAGTGATTTGGGTTCTGGTCAAGCTGCTGCCTGGCAGGCACAGCTTGCTGGAGGTGATGTCCTTGCAGTTGGAAGGTCCCGAATCTGTGCCGGTCCAGGCAAGTCATCCGCGCCTGCCCGTGCGCTCCCTGGGGGTGATTGCCGCCCTGATGTTCGTGGCGGTCGCCGGTTCCATCCTGTTGTCCGACCGCGGTGAGTGGGTGCCCTCTCGCAAGCCCTTGAGCGATTTCCCGCAACAGGTCGGAGGCTGGTCGGCACGCGTCGATCGCTTGTCGCCTGAGGTCGAGGGGGTGGCAGGAGCCTCCGAATATTTTTATGGCGATTTCTCGGCGGGGGCGGATGAACAGGTCAATGTCTATATCGCTTTTTACGAAAACCAGCGCCATGGCCAGATCCCGCATTCACCCAAGGTATGCATCCCCGGCGGTGGTTGGGTCATCGAAAGCGAGGATACCGTGACGATCCAGGCGCAGGGAGGCGACCCATTCGTGGTGAACCGCCTTGTCACTACCTTGGGCGGCCGCAAGGTGATTTCCTATTTCTGGCTCAAGCAGGGCCCGCGGGTTTATCGTGAGGGTTTTCTCGCTCGCTTGAACCTGATCAGGAGTGCCCTGCTCGAAAATCGCACGGACGGCGCCTTGGTGCGCCTGGTAACCGAACTGCGGCGGGGCGAAGACTTGGCCGCTGGCGATACACGGCTCAAGCGCTTTGCGGCGGATTTCGTTGGCCTGATTCCGGCACACGTGCCTGATTGATCGGATCGACATGGCCGGCGCTTGGCGTGGCGGTCAACTTGATCTCCACCGGCTGCAATTTTCCGTCGATTACGATCAGCAGAGGCCTCAACTGCTTCTTGCAATCGTGGTTAACTGCTTGATTCGACGAGCAGGCTTCGAAAAGCGGCCTAGACAACAGGATCATGGCTTGGGCCAGACAGCATAATTCCCTTCGGTTGGGTGTCAAATGAAGGGAAACCCATGTTTGCAATTCATGCGCGTTCCATGCAGACCTTTAGAACGTGGGTGCTTGGACTGGCATGGTTCGGCGTTTTGGTTTGCGCCGTCTTGTTGATCGCCAAGTGGGGGAGCGCGCTGCTCTCTCCGCGGCCTGTCGCCTCACTGGCGACGGGTCCGGTCACGGCATCGCCCGTCACGCTGGATGACACGCTGAAACTTTTCGGCAAGGTTTCTGCTGCCGACCCGCAGGCGTTGGGTTTGGAGCTGACAGGCATCTATGCGGCCAGGCGCAACAAGGGTTTTGCTACTTTCAATTCTCCCAATGGTCCGCGCTCGATCTCGGTCGGTGCGGAGATTCAGCCCGGGCTCCGGCTGGTTGCGGCTTCTGCAAGAGATGTCACCGTGCGCGGTACCGGGTCGGAATGGCGGCTTGAGTTGAAGACCGCCCTTGGCTCGCAGAAAAACCAGCGTTCGCCCGTGGTTTTCGCAAGGTGACGATGCACAGCCCACTTCGACTCTTCGCGCACGCTGCCCTGCTGGCCTGCCTGCTGGGCAGTGGTGCATGGGTGTGCGCGGCGACCAATGACGCCACCCAGAAAAAAGTCACCCAGAAAAAAGCAGGCAACAAGAAAGTTGCCAACAAGAAGCTCGCCAACCAGAGTCCCGAGCCGCGTAACGTCACCCTGAATTTTGTCGATGCCGAGATCGGCTCGGTGGTCAAGGCGATGTCGGACATGACCGGCAAGACTATCCTGGTCGATCCGCGCGTCAAGGGGACATTGCAGGTGACATCCCCGCAACCGGTTTCCGCGAAAACGGCTTATGAGACGCTGTTGGCGGCCATGCGCATGCAGGGCTATGCCGCTGTCGAGATGGATGGCGTGGTACGTATCCTGCCCGAGGCGGATGCAAAGTTTTATGCGCCCCACTTTGCCGGCAAGCGCAAGAATACCTTGCGGGGTGAAATGGAAACGCGCGTGTTCAGTTTGCAGCACGAGTCCGCCACCCAGTTGTTGCAGGCATTGCGTCCGCAGGCGGGTGCGAGCAGCACCATGAATGCCGATGCCGTGAGCAACACGCTGGTCGTCACCGATTATGTGAGCAATTTGGATCGCCTGGCGCAGATCATCGAGAACCTGGATGCGCAGAGCGCCGACGAGCCGGTGCTGATCCCCTTGAAACATGCTCATGCGCAGGATGTGGCACTCCTGATCAACAAGGTCTACCGGACGGCACAGCATGCTGGAGCGGGGGGTAACGGCAATGCCAATGGGGGTGCGACCGCGCCCGGGATGGAGAGCGAACGTCTGGATGTGGCCGTGGATGTGCGCAGCAACAGCCTGATCCTGCGTTCGCGCAATCGTAGCCTCATCTCGCGGGTGCAGAACACCATCGCGGCGCTCGACAAGGAGACCCCGGTTGCCGGTAATGTCCATGTCGTCTACTTGAAAAATGCCGAAGCGGTCAAGGTGGCGGAAACTTTGCGCCGCATCATGGCGGTCGATACCAGTCCTGCCCAGGCCCCCGCAGCTGCCAACGGTGCGCGCCCTGCAGCGGGCGGCCCCGCAGTTCCCGCCGATAGCGGCGCCGGCATGATCCAGGCCGATGCCGCCAGCAACTCGCTGATCATCACCGCCTCCGAAGCCGTCTTCAACAATATCAAGGCCGTTATCGAGAAGCTCGACATGCGCCGCGCCCAGGTGCTGGTCGAGGCCCTGATTGCCGAAGTATCTGCCGAGAAGGCCACTGAGCTGGGCATTCAGTGGTTCGATGCCTCGGGCGCCGCGACCTCCAACAGCAGCGAGGCAAAATTCTTTGGCGGCTTCGGTTCGACCGGCCCCAACAATATTGCCAGCGTGGCCGTCAATCCGCTCGGTGCGGCCAAAGGGTTGAACCTTGGCGTGGTCAAGGGCCAGCTGACCCTGCCCGGTGGCATCACCATCATGAACCTGGGCGTCCTGGCGCGCGCCTTGCAGGTTCAGGCCGATGCCAACATCCTGTCGACACCGACCTTGATGATGCTCGACAATGAAGAAGCAAAAATCTCCGTCGGTACCAACGTCCCCTTCTCCACCGGCCAGTACAACGTGACCGGCACGGCAACGCCGTTCCAGACGATCGAGCGCAAGGACATTGGTCTGACCCTGAAGGTCAAGCCGCAGATCAGCGAAGGTGGCACGGTGCGCCTGCAGATCTATCAGGAGGTGTCGAAACTTCGTTCGGGTACCGATAATGTCACGCTGGCCACGACGGACAAGCGTTCCATCGAGTCGATGGTGCTGGTGGACGATGGCCAGATCGTCGTGCTGGGCGGTCTGATCGAAGACCAGGTGCAGAACATCGAGGACAAGGTGCCGTTGCTCGGTGATGTGCCGGTGCTGGGCCATTTGTTTCGCTACAACACCCGCAAGATCGGCAAAACCAACCTGATGGTTTTCCTGCGGCCCCAGGTGGTGCGCGACAGCAAGTCTGCCGCCGCTGTCACTCACCCGCGCTATGACTACATCGTCGGGCAGCAGCAGGCGACGGCGACTGAATTCAAGCCGACGCTGCCGGACGCGAATGCTGCGATATTGCACAGCCCGAACACCGCCATCAATGGCGTGCCGGCTGTGAAGTAGGACCCGGGTTCATGTTCAGCCGTCTGCCCTACGCCTTCGCCCGCGATGCGGGGCTGATTGCCAGCGCGGATGGTGCCGGCGGTCTCGCGGTGCTTGCCAGGGTGGGCGCGGCACCGTGGAGTCTGGCCGAACTCCGGCGCATCAGCGGCATGCCCTTGCGGGTGACG
Organism: uncultured Rhodocyclaceae bacterium; assembly: GCA_903950295.1. The sequence goes on along the minus strand of CAJBAP010000242.1, from coordinate 1,112 downwards.
ATCGTGCCGAAACCGGAATTCGAAGAGACGCTTTCGGCCCGCTACGCGGAGGGTGACGGCGGCGAATTTCTGGCCGATCGCCACGGCAGCGATAGCGAACTCACCAGCCTGATGCAGGATAGTGCCCGCATCCAGGACTTGCTTGAGGCGGATGACGACGCGCCGATCATCCGCATGATCAACATGATTTTCATGCAGGCTCTGAAGGACGGCGCCTCGGACATTCACGTCGAACCCTTTGAGAGCCGCTCGCTGGTCCGTTTTCGTGTCGATGGTGTGCTCAAGGATATTTACGAGCCGCCGCGCGCCCTGCATGCGGCTCTGGCTTCGCGCATCAAGGTGATGGCGGACCTCGATATCGCCGAAAAGCGTTTGCCCCAGGATGGCCGCATTAGCTTGAAGCTGGGGGGGCGCCCCATCGATGTGCGTGTCTCCACCTTGCCGACCGGCCATGGCGAACGCGTGGTGTTGCGCCTGCTGGCCAAGGATGCCGAACGCCTCGATCTGGCACGCCTCGGCATGGCGGCGGATACGCTGGTCGAGATGGATCGGCTTATCCACGAACCGCATGGCATTCTGCTGGTCACCGGCCCCACCGGTTCGGGCAAGACCACCACGCTCTACGCGGCGTTGTCGCAGCTTGACCACACCGAACTGAACATCATGACGGTGGAGGATCCGATCGAATATGACCTCGATGGCATTGGCCAGACTCAGGTCAATCCGAAGGTGGATATGGACTTTGCCCGTGCGCTGCGTGCCATCTTGCGCCAAGACCCCGATGTCGTGCTGATCGGCGAGATTCGTGACCTGGAAACGGCCCAGATTGCCGTGCAGGCCAGCCTGACCGGCCATCTGGTGATGGCCACCCTGCATACCAACGATGCAGCCAGCGCGGTTCCCCGCCTGATCGACATGGGCATCGAGCCGTTTCTTCTCGGTTCGGGCCTCATCGGCGTTCTTGCCCAACGCCTCGTGCGCCAGCTGTGCACCACCTGCCGGGAAGCCTATGTGCCCACGGCGCGACAGTGGCAGGCGGTGGCCAACGGCTCGCCACCGGCCCGCGTATTTCGCTCCATTGGCTGCCCGGATTGCAACAACACCGGCTATCG
>CAJBAP010000241.1 GCA_903950295.1 uncultured Rhodocyclaceae bacterium | reverse complement strand
TACCACTTGCCGTCGGCGGTGCGCACTTCGCGCTCTTTCGGGATCAGGGTGTCGAGCACCGTTTGCGTCTCGGCCAGCAGGCTCTGGCTATCGAAATTCGACTGGATGTCGGCCAGCGGGCGGCCGATGTCGCTGGAGATCAGCGGGTAAATCTTCAGCGCTTCGCGCGTGTAGCGGCGGATGGTCAACTGGTGGTCGAGGAACAGGGTGCCGGTATTGATGTTGTCGAGCAGGTTTTTCATGTCGTTCTGGACGCCGCTCAACTGCTCGACCTTGGCATTCAGTTCGCTGTTCACCGTCAGCACTTCTTCATTCAGCGATTGCAGCTCTTCTTTCGAGGTTTCGAGCTCTTCGTTGGTGCTTTGCAGTTCTTCATTGGTTGACTGCAATTCCTCGTTGGCGGATTTGAGTTCCTCGTTCGAGGCCTGCTGCGCCTCGATGGTGTTTTGCAGGTTTTCTCGGGCATGGGCGACTTCGCGCTCCAGCTCGGCGACGCGCGCGGCTTCGGCGCTGGTCGGCGCGGCGCCACGCTTGCCGCGCGGGCGGCGGGTGGCAGGGGGCGCGGCGACATCCTGGAAGCTCACCAGCAGCAGGTTTTCGCCGTCGGCCGCCTGCCCCGGCAGCGGCCGCACGCTGAAGCTCACGGTGAGACTGCCGCCGTCATCGCCGGGCAGCGTCACTTCCCGGTTGAGGGTGGGCGTCGCCAGGGTGGCGGCGGCCAGCAAGGCGGCGCGCAGCTCGAGTTGCAGGCCGTCGCGCGCCATCTCCACCACCTGGGTGCTGATCGGGCCGGGCGGCGGCCGCAGGTAGTTGCCGGTGTCGCCATGCACATAGAGGATGTTGCCCTCGAGGTCGGTGGTGACCGAGGCCGGCGCGAAAGCGTGCAGCAAGGCGCGGTTGCTCAGATCGGCGATGTTGCCCGTCCTGGGGGTGCCGGCGGCGGCGGTGGCGGTGGCGGCGGTTTTGCGCGGTTGCATAAAGTTCCAGTGCGAGTCGTTGCGGATGCCGGTGAAGCCGCTGGCGGCGGTGGCGGTGGTGGTAACTGAGGCAACAGTGGCGATGGCGCGGTAGAACTTCCACTTGCGGTCGAGCGCGGCAAACAGCTCGGGATGGTTTGCGATGCTCTCCGAGCTGGATAAAAACAGCACGCCGTCCGGGTTGAGGGCGTAGTGAAAGCTGGGAACGAGCCGGTCTTGCTGCTCGCTTTCCAGATAGATCAGCAGATTGCGGCAACTGAGCAGATCGAGCCGGGTGAAGGGCGGGTCTTTGATCACGCTATGCACCGCAAACACTACCTTCTCGCGGATGCCCTTCTTCACCTTGTAGCCCCCATGTTCATCCGGGTCCTTGATGAAGAAGCGGCGCAAGCGCTCCGGCGTCATGTCCTGGGCGATATTGGGCGGATAGCTGCCGGCGCGCGCCGTGGCGATGGCTTCTTCGTCGAGGTCGGTGGCGAAGATCTGGAAGTCCCATGCCTGTGGACGGGTGATGGTGTCTTCGTCGAGCAATTCCTGCAGCACCATGGCGATCGAGTAGGCTTCCTCGCCGCTGGCGCATCCGGCCACCCAGACGCGGACGATACTGCCGGCCGGCTTGGCCGCCAGCATGGGCCGCAGAATGCTCAGCTTCAGCGCGACGAATGCCTCGGGGTCACGAAAGAAGTTGGTGACGTTGATCAGCAATTCCTTGAACAGCGCCTGGATTTCGGCCGGGTTGTCCTTGAGAAAGCGTGCATACACCGCCAGGTCGTCGATGGCGTGCTGCACCATGCGGCGCTCGATACGCCGGCCGATGGTGCTTTTCTTGTAGAGCGAGAAGTCGTGGCCGGTGGCGCTGCGCAGTTGCAGCAGGATCTGGTTGATGCCGCTGAGGGTTTGCGCGGGCTGGATGGCCGGCAGGCTCTGGCGGTGGGTGGACTGCTTGCCCAATTGCAGCAGCATCGCCGGCATGGCTTCCACCGGCAGGATATGGGTGGCGTAACCGGCGGCGATGGCGCTCTGCGGCATGCCGTCGTAGCGTGCGTTGGCGGGGTCTTGCACCAGGCAAACGCCGCCGGCGCCGAAGATGGCGCGCAGGCCCAGCGTGCCGTCGGTGGCGGTGCCGGAGAGGATGATGCCGATGGCGCGTTCGGCTTGGTCCTCGGCCAGCGCGCGCAGGAAACCATCGATCGGCATGCGCTGGCCACGCGGTTGTTCGGGCAGGTGCAGTTGCAACACGCCACCCAGGATGCTCATCTCGCGGTTGGGCGGAATGACGTACACGTGGTTGGGCGCGACGGCGAGCTGATCCAGCGCCTGTACCACCGGCATGGCAGTGCTGCGCTGGAGGATTTCGGTGAGCAGGCTGTCGTGGCCGGGGTCGAGATGCGGCACCAGCACGAAGGCCATGCCGCTATCGATGGGGCAGGCGTGGAAGAAGGCTTCGAAGGCTTCAAGACCCCCGGCGGAGGCGCCGATGCCGACGATGGGGAAAGTGGTGGCAAGGGCAGAAGCGGCCGTGCTCGGCTGATCATCCATAGCCGCAGGGGGAGGGCGTGCTTTTGCAGCTGGGTTTTTTGTGGCCATGAAAGCCCGCTTCCAATAGATGGGTATCTCTTTGGGATGCTACTCCGGCCGGGAGCCCCCGTCAGGTTTTTCCCGCGACAGCTTTCCCCTTGACAGCTTTGCTCGCTACCTCATGCGCCACTTGGTCAGATGTGAATCTCGTGCCTGATGGCCCTCTCGACCAGCGTATTTAGGCTAACGCC
>CAJBAP010000240.1 GCA_903950295.1 uncultured Rhodocyclaceae bacterium | reverse complement strand
TATCAGCAGGAGCACCATCAAGCGATGGAAGCCAAGGCCAAGGATCAAGGAAAGACGCTGCCGGCGCCACGCGCCAACGCGTGTGACCTGATGCAGAAGCGCGGCGTGTGCAAGTAAGCAGCAGTAAATTGGCGGCGGCAGAGGGACGGTAAATCCTGCCGCCAGCAACGTGACCAGACCCAGATCAAAACGGAAGAACAGACCCGTACCCAAACACGGGATCAGGATCGCACCCAGACTCAGGATGAAGATCGTCTGCAAACCCGTAATCGCGATCAGATTCACACACCAACCACAGCACCTGTAACAAATTAACCGGATGTTTCGGACGGGGGCCGTCCCGCCATATTCGCGGGACGACTGCCAAACCAAAGTCACCAGAGTCGATATCCGCTACCATCGGGCAGGGTGGATGGTCCGCCCACAGGTAATCTGGAGACTTGAATGAACTTCCGTTTCATCCTGCCGGCAATACTGTGCCTGCCGATTTCCCTCGCAGCCGTCGCACAAACCAAGTTGAACCTGCCTCTGAACGCGGCAGAGATGCGAAAATACATGAGCGATTTCGATAACGCTTGCCCGGGTTGCGCCGTCGTCACCAATGTTCGACAACTCCAGCAAAATGATACTGATGCGGATGCAGGTAGCGAGCCCAGTCAGCGCGATGTTTTAGGTGGCAGCGTTTACATCAAGCCAATTTTTTCAACGGGTGGTGACGCCGCAAAATCTCAGGGGAATACGGCGACCGGCAAATGGCGGATTACCGTACTTTACGACAATGGGTCTTATGCCGTTTTCGACCAACTGCTGAAACCTGAGCTCATGAAAGGCGACCCGGTCCAGGTGGTAGCGGGACACGTGGAGCGCCGTTAAGGGGGCAAGGTAAAATGCCCGCATGATCGAAATCATCCTCAACGGCACACCACGCGTGCTTGCGGCGGCGCTCACCGTCGCGGCGCTGCTGGAGCTCGATGGCCACGCCGGCAAGCGGCTGGCTGTCGAGAAAAACGGCGCGATCGTGCCCAAGAGCCAGCATGCCACCACCTTGATCGAGTCCGGCGACCGGCTCGAGATCGTCGTCGCCGTCGGCGGCGGCTAACCTGTTGCGAAAGACCTCCATGCAAGACACGCTCACCATCGCCGGCAAGGATTACGCCTCCCGCCTCCTCGTCGGCACCGGCAAGTACAAGGATTTCGAAGAAACGCGCCGCGCCATCGAGGCGAGCGGCGCCGAGATCGTCACCGTCGCCATCCGTCGCACCAATATTGGCCAGGAACCGGGGCAGCCCTCCCTGCTCGACGCGTTGCCGCCTTCGAAGTTTACTTACCTGCCGAATACCGCCGGCTGCTACTCGGCCGATGATGCCGTGCGCACCCTGCGGCTCGCACGCGAACTGCTCGACGGCCACAGCCTCGTCAAGCTCGAGGTGCTGGGCGATCCGCAGACCCTGTTCCCGAACATGCCGGAAACCCTCAAGGCCGCCGAGACGCTGGTGAAGGATGGCTTCCAGGTGATGGTGTATTGCTCTGACGACCCGATCCAGGCCAAGCTGCTCGAAGGCATCGGCTGCGTCGCCGTGATGCCGCTCGCCTCGCTGATCGGTTCGGGCATGGGCATCCTCAATCCATGGAATTTGAAACTAATTATCGATGCCGCCAAGGTGCCGGTATTCGTCGATGCCGGCGTCGGGACGGCCTCGGATGCCGCCATCGCAATGGAACTCGGCTGCGACGGCGTACTGATGAACACGGCGATCGCCGGCGCGAAAGACCCGGTGCTGATGGCCGGTGCGATGAAGAAAGCCGTCGAAGCCGGGCGTGAAGCCTTCCTGGCCGGACGCATGCCGAAGAAGCTCTACACCGCCAGCCCGAGTTCGCCGACCAGCGGGCTGATCGGTTCCTGATCCGGCGTGAAATCCTTGGTCCTGCTGGCCGGTCTGGCGGTGCTTGCCCTGTCGGCACGTGCCGAAGGAGAGTTAGTCGGCGCTGACGAGACGAAATCACCCGAAGGGGTGACGGCATCGGCCGATTCGCTCAACCAGCCGGAAGCAAGGCGGATGATTGGTTATGCCTTCGGTCACCCTGAAGTACTTGCCGACCAGCGGCTCTGGGGCCTCGCCCACGGGGTACGCCTGCTGACTCTGGCCTGCGCACAGAACGGGTATGGCGCAGCGGCCGAAGCCGGAATTGAATGGCAGGAACGCGAGGCGCCGCAGATTCGTGCGCTCAACCTCGCGCTGGGCCGCCTCTACTTCCGGCGTGACGATGTGCCGCCCGATGCCATCAGCGCCGTGCTAGGACTGAAGGCCGAGCTCGACCTGACGCCTGAAGCACTCAAGCCCGCCTGCGACACGCTGGCGGAGGCACTCGCCCAACCCCGTTACGATCTCGCCCGCCGGCGCGAGGAGATGCTGAAACCATGAACGACACACTCGACACCAAGCTGAGCGCGCGCCCGATCCGCAGTTTTGTGCTGCGCCAGGGACGCGTATCAAACGCGCAGCAGCGCTACCACGATGAAGGCATGCCGCGCTTCGGGTTGCCCTATGCGACTGCGCCGCTCGACCTGACCGTCGTCTTTGGCAGATCGGCGCCAAAGATTCTTGAAATCGGTTGCGGCATGGGCGAGACCACGGCAGCCATCGCCGCCGCGCAACTAGACAATGACTATCTCGGCATCGAGGTACACACGCCGGGCGTTGGCAGCCTGCTCAAGGAAATCACCACGCGCGAATTGACCAACCTGCGCGTGATCCAGCACGACGCCGTCGAAGTGGTCCGCGACATGATTCCCACCAATTCGCTGGCCGGCATCCATATCTACTTTCCCGACCCGTGGCCGAAAAAGCGCCACCACAAGCGGCGCCTACTCCAGCCGCCTTTCGTTGCGCTGCTGGCGTCCCGACTCGCGCCCGGCGGCTACCTGCATTGCGCCACCGACTGGGAAGAGTACGCCCAGCAAATGCTGGAAGTGCTCGGCGCCGAGCCACTACTGGCGAATACGGCAGCAGATTTCGCGCCCCGCCCCGCCTGGCGACCGCAGACCAAGTTCGAGACACGCGGCCTCAGGCTCGGCCATGGCGTCTGGGATGTGCTGTTCAGGCGTCGGCCAGAAACAGGGCCAGCAGCCGGTTGAGGAAGCGCTGCCCCTGTTCGGTGGGGCGCAGGCGGCCATTGGCGGTATCGAGCAGCCCCGCCTGCCGTCCCGCCAGCGCCGACTTTTCGATGGCGGACAGCGGCAAGCCGGTACGTTCGGAGAACAGTTCCAGCGCTACGCCATCGGTCAGGCGCAACGCGTTCATCATGAATTCACCCTGCAGATCTTCCGCCGCAACCGGCTGCCAGTCGCGCGTGACCGGAGCAGCCAGATAGGCCTGCGGATGTCGTGGTCGCGCTTCGCGGCAGATGCCCCCATGGGGAGAATTGTCGGAAATCTTCGAGTGCGCGCCGGCGCCGATGCCGAGATAGTCGCCGAACTGCCAATAGTTGAGGTTGTGCTGGCAGCGCTGGCCTGACCTGGCGAAGGCGGAAGTCTCGTAGTGCGCGAAACCGGCAGCAGCGAGTTGCGCTTCCACCATATCCTGCATGTCGGCAGCCAGATCATCATCCGGCAACGGCGGCGGCGCATGATGAAACGCGGTGTTCGGCTCCAGCGTCAGGTGATAGGCGGAAATGTGGCTGACACCCGTGGCGATGGCGGTGTCGATGTCGCGGCGCGCTTCATCCAGCGTCTGCTGCGGCAACGCGTACATCAGGTCGAGATTCACTCGCTCGAAATTTTTCTGGGCGATGTCGATGGCACGCCGCGCTTCAGCGCCTGAATGGATGCGCCCGAGCGCCGTGAGCTTGGCATCATCGAAGCTCTGGATGCCCAGCGAGAGCCGATTCACGCCGGCGGCGCGGTAAGCGGCGAACCGGGCGGCCTCGACCGTGCCGGGATTGGCTTCCAGCGTAATTTCCGCATCGGGTAGCAGCGGCAAGCGCATACGCAAAGCCGCGAGCAACGCATCGACGGTTTCTCCCGCCATCAGGCTGGGCGTGCCGCCGCCGATGAACACCGAAACGATAGTCCGGCCCCAGATCGTCGGCAACACCGCTTCGAGGTCGGCGATCAGCGCGGCGAGATAGGCCGCCTCTTGTGGTGCCGATTCATGAGAATTGAAGTCGCAGTAAGGGCACTTCCGGACGCACCACGGCCAATGCACATACAAGGCCAGCGGCACCGGCTGCAAAGTCGGCGCTGGCCGAGTTTGCCAATGAGCGGCGTATATGGGAATCAAGCGTCGAGCTTGAGGCGTTCAATAAGTAGCGCCAGCGCCTTGCCACGATGCGAACGCTGATTTTTGTTCTCCGCCGAAATTTCTGCCGCCGTCTGGTCGAGATCGGGCACGAGGAAATAGGGGTCGTAGCCGAACCCATTGGTGCCGCGCGGCGTGTCGATGATCTCACCGTGCCATTCGCCCTCGACAACAATGGGCTGCGGATCGTCGGCGTGATGCACGAACACCAGCACCGCGACGTAATGGGCGCGGCGATCCGCCTTGCCCTGCAGGTCGGCGATCAGTTTTTGATTGTTACGGTCATCGGATTTCTGTTCGCCGGCCATCGAAGCATAGCGTGCCGAGAACACGCCAGGAGCGCCACCCAGTGCGGAAACGCACAGGCCGGAGTCGTCGGCAAGCGCCGGCAGGCCGGTCAATTTCGCTGCGTGCCGCGCCTTGGCGAGCGCATTTTCGACGAAGGTGATATGGGGTTCTTCCGCTTCGGGAATGTTGAAGTGCGCCTGCGGCAGGACTTCGATGTCGACGCGTGCAAGCATCTGGCCGAATTCGCGCAGCTTGCCGGCATTGTTGGAAGCAAGGACGATCTGTTTCATTGCCGTCCCGCCAGCGCCGACTTTTGTGCCGTGATGATTTCGCCGATACCTTTCTGCGCCAGCACCAGCAGTGCATCGAGTTCGGCACGCGAAAAGGGTTCGCCCTCGGCGGTACCCTGAATTTCGACCATGCCGCCGGCGCCGGTCACCACCACGTTCATGTCGGTATCGCAGTTGGAATCTTCCTCGTAGTTGAGGTCGAGCACCGGGGTGCCATTGACGATGCCGACCGAGACGGCAGCGACGTGGTCGCGCATCGGGTGGGCGGCGAGTTTACCGGCGGCCACGAGGCCGGCAAGCGCATCGTGCAGTGCTACACAAGCACCGGTAATGGCGGCACAGCGGGTGCCGCCATCGGCCTGCAGGACGTCGCAGTCGAGCGTAATCTGGCGTTCGCCAAGCTTGGCGAGGTCAGTCACGGCGCGCAGGCTGCGGCCGATCAGGCGCTGAATTTCCTGCGTGCGGCCGGACTGCTTGCCCTTCGCCGCTTCGCGGTCGGTGCGGGTGTGGGTCGAGCGCGGCAGCATGCCGTATTCGGCGGTAACCCAGCCTTGTCCCTTGCCCTTGAGGAAGGACGGCACACGCTCTTCGACACTGGCGGTACAGAGGACTTTCGTGTGGCCGAATTCGACCAGCACACTGCCCTCGGCATGGCGTGTGTAGTGGCGGGTAATAGTCAGTGGGCGCAGCGCAGCGGCGGTACGTCCGTCGGGTCGGGTGGTGATAGTGGGGGTCACGTAGGTTCCTTGGCGTGCAATCGGGTGTGGGTGGTATTGAGGGTGCGGCTGAAATCGTCGGTGGTCAAAGGCGGGGAGGACGGGTTCGCGACGATGTGACCATCGTCGGCCCAGGCCAGCAAAACCATCGACAGGTTGTCGCGCCCAAGGCCGGCGACCGATTCTACGTGGTCGAGAAACCCCGGCGCAGCCTTGATCACATCGCGCAAGGAAAGGGTCGCCAACGGCGCGTCATCGGCGAGCGGCCCCCAGACACCATCGGAACAGAGTAGGACGGTATCCCCGCGCCGAAGCGGTGTCTTGTCAGAGAATTCGAAGCGTGGAGACAAATCGCCCCCAATGCAATTGGTCAGGATGTTGCGCGAAGGATGGGTACGTGCCCCGGCCTCCGTCAGTTGGCCACAATCGACCATCGACTGCACGCGCGTGTGGTCGCGCGTCCGCGCCAGCACCTTGCCTTGGCGCAACAGGTAGAGGCGCGAATCTCCGGCATGCGCCCAGAGGGCGATGCCATCCTGCACGACGCAGGCGACACAGGTCGTGCGCGGCAGATCATCGAGCTGGCGGATACCCGAAAGCGCCAGGATCGCCATGTGAGCCCCGGCCATGGCCTCGGCGAGAAATTCGCCCGGATCGGCCAGGCGCGGCTTGGCCTTGCGATCAAAAGTGGCGATGATGCTGCGCACCGCCGCCTCGGCGGCTACCTCGCCATGGCCATGCCCCCCCAGGCCATCGGCCACCACCAGCACCAGTGCGTCGCTGGTATAGCGATAGCCGATACGGTCCTCATTGTGCGCACGGCCACCGGTTCGACTTTCCTGAAAGATCGAGAATTTCATGGCTGCGGCGGAACGTCGGGCGCGTCGGGAGGAACGGAAACAGTGGGATCAACGGGGATAACGGGCACCGTGGCGAGCATGCGTTGCAGGGAAAATGCGCTCTGCGGCCGCGCCAGCGGGTCGAGCAGCAGGCACTGGTCGATGATGTCGAGCAGTTGCGGCGAATATTGTCCCGCCCAGCGCTGCGCCGCCGGTACCAGACCATCCTTGACGATACGCGCATCGGCCGGTTGAGGAGATGCCGCCGCGAGGCACGCATAGATGCTGGCGCCGACCGCATACACATCCGTCCATGGCCCCTGCCCCGGCTGATTACCGTATTGCTCGGGTGCGGCGTAGCCCGGCGTGTAAGTAGGACGCAGGTCGGGATCGCTCTGGCAGAGCGTCTGGCGCGCAGCGCCGAAATCGATCAACACCGGCGAGCCATCGAGGCGCAGGTAGATATTCGAGGGCTTGATGTCGAGGTGCAGCAGCTTGTTGACATGCACTTCACGCAAGCCGGAGAGCAGACGCGCGAACACGCCGCGCACGAAGCTTTCGCGAAATTCGCCGTGGTGCTTGCGGATATGCTCATGGAGGGTGCGCCCCTGCTCGTAGCGCATCACCAGGTAGACGGTGTCGTTGGCACGCAAGAAATTGAGTACGCGCACGACGTTGGGGTGATTGAGCCGCGCCAGCGCGATGCCTTCCTCGTAGAAGGCCATCATGCCGCTTTGGTAGGCGGGCAGATGGGCCGCCGATACCTGCGGCAACAGCCCCACCGTGCGCTGGGCCAGCGCCTGGGGCAAGTATTCCTTGATGGCGACCGGCGTGCCTTTCGAGTCGTAAGCCAGATAGACAATGGAAAACCCGCCCGTCGACAACTGCCGCTCGAAGCGATAGCCATCGATGACATGGTTGGGCGGCAGGGGCTGATTGGTTTGCGGCGGCGGCATAGCTTTTCATTTTGGATGATAAGCTGCCGCGCTGTAAAGCACAGATCACTGGTAAAACTACCCATGACCATCCACAGCATGACCGGCTATGCCGCCCTCGAACGCGATCTCGGCCCTGCCCGCATCACCCTCGAACTGAAAAGCGTCAATGGCCGCTTTCTCGATTTGAATTTCCGTTGCGCGGAGGAGCTGCGCTTTCTCGAGATGCCCTTGCGTGAAAAGCTCTCTGCCGCCATCGGCCGCGGCAAGCTCGATTGCCGGCTTTACCTCCAGCCCAACAACGCCGCCGCACCGCAGCTCGCACCCAACTTTGCCCTGGTGCAGCAACTGGCCGGTCTCGACGCCGAAGTGCGCGGCGTGCTCACCGCCGCCGCACCGCTATCCGTCGCTGAAGTGCTGCGTTGGCCGGGTGTGCTGGCCGCCGAGGCCATCACGCCGGAACGACTGCAAGCCGAATGTTTCACCCTGTTCGATGCCGTGCTGGGCGAATTCCTCGCCAGCCGCGCCCGCGAAGGCGCCCGCCTCGCCGACGTGCTGCGCGAACGCTCCGCCCGCATGCGCGCTGAAGTTGCGAGGGTCGAGCCCATGGTACCGACCGCCATTGCCGACTATACCGAGCGCCTGGCAACCAAGCTGCGTGAGGCGGTGGCCAACCTCGACGAGGACCGTATCCGCCAGGAAGTGGGGGTCTTTGCCGCCAAGATCGACGTTGCCGAAGAACTGGCGCGCCTCGTCACGCACCTCACCGAAGTCGAGCGCGTTCTCGCCAAGGGCGGCGCCGTCGGCAAGCGCCTCGACTTTGTGACGCAGGAACTCAACCGCGAGGCCAACACCCTGGCTTCGAAGTCGGTTTCAGCGGCGGTTACTGCCATTGCCCTAGAGCTGAAACTCTTGATTGAACAGGTCCGGGAGCAGGTGCAAAATCTGGAGTGAGCAATCACGCCAGATCACTGCAGACCAGAAACCCCACGAAAGCAGCGAAAAGTCGGCGCTAGCGGGACGGCGGCTCAAGACTGATTGCTGATTGCGGACAAATGCATAACCAGCGGCCGGTCCTCAGTTTTCTTCCGTTCAGCCTTGGCTTGGCAGGAAGGCTTGCGTGTCCATAGCTACCAAGATCACTTTCGGTGTATGACCGATAGGAATGACTGGCCCCCTCTATCTTTGGCCTATGACATATCTTTTTATCTTTCCGAATGTTGCGACTATAAACAAGGAGGTGGCCTGTTCAAACGATGGGCTTAACTTGTCGAGGGGGTAGATTTGATGCCGAACCGTCGTAACTTCCTGCAAACCTTGGCAATCGCCCCTTGCTTGTTGCATAGTCGGCCGCTGTGGGCGGCGGCGGATGGGACGCAGGCCGCGTTAGTTATCGGCAATGCCGCCTATGCCCAGTCTGGGCTGGTCAACCCGACCAACGATGCGAAGGCCATGCACACGCTGCTCGACAAAGCCGGCTTTAGCGTCGACCTCCAGCTTGACGCTAGTCGTACCGCCATGCTTGAAGCCATTGAGCGCTTCGGCAAACGCGTGCAGTCGTCCGACACCAAGCTTGCCGTCTTCTACTATGCCGGCCATGGTGCTCAACTCGACTGGCGCAACTACCTCTTGCCCGTCAACGTAGCGGTAAGCTCCGCTACCGCCATGAAGGCCGACTGCATCGACCTCGGCCAAGTACTTGACCACTTTGTCAAAGCCCAGCGCAAGGGGGCGGAGAAAACCTTCGTGGTGATCCTCGACGCCTGCCGCGACAATCCCTTCGGTATCACCTTCAAGCCACAGAACAAGGGACTGAGCCAGTTCGACGCACCGGTCGGCAGCCTGCTTGCCTACGCCACCGCACCGGGCAACGTAGCCTCCGACGGCGCAGGCAAGAACGGTCTTTACACCGAGAACCTGATGAAGGAACTCTCCCGCCCGGACGTGCGTATCGAAGACGCGCTGAAGCGCGTCCGCCTCAATGTACGTCTGTCCTCCGGCGGAGAACAGATCCCCTGGGAATCCACTTCGCTGGAAAGCGATGTCTTCATCTTTCCTCACACAGCCCCAAAGCTGTCCGAGGAAGAGTTGGAGCGTCAAATCGAAGATGAGGTGGCGCACTGGAACCGCATCAAGACCGCGCGGCGCGCGGAAGACTGGATCGAATACCTGCGCAAGTTTCCGAACGGCCGCTTCAGCGAGATCGCCCAGGCTAGGCTGAACCGGCTGCTGGCCGCCCAGGAAAAACGCCAGAGCCCCAGCGCGGCGAAGCCTAAAGATGGCGGCGCAAGCGGGGAACTCGCGGACTTGAAGGAGGGTGAAGCCTTCGTTCCCGCCGAGACGCTCGCGGCGGTTTCCCACAACCCGTATTCGGCAGGCCGCTTCCCGCTCGGGCGCAAGTATACCGTCGGGGATTTCTACATACTGCGTAACAGCGACCTGCTCACCGGTGTCGTTGAGAATACTTTTCAGAATCGTGTCACGCGGGTGGATGAGGACAACGACCGCGTCGAGATGAATCACGGCAAGTTGGTGTTCGACCTGATGGGCAATACCGTAGAGAACAACGACAACAAGGCCGACGTGCCGCAGCAGTACTTTCCCGCCGAGTTGCAGGTGGGCAAGCGCTGGACCTCGCTTAACAACGTGGTAATGAAAAGTGGACGTTACACAGGCAAAACTAGGCGGGTCGAGATGGATGTGCGCATTCAGGCGCGGGAAAAGATTCGCGTTCCGGCGGGGGAGTTCAACGCCTTTCGCATCGAGGCCAGCGGCTGGTCAGTCGGCGAGAGTAATGCGACGAAAATCGAGGTTAAGCTCTGGGTCGTGCCGGGCATCAACGTGTTCATCCGCCGGGAGCGGATCAAGCGACGCGGCAACCGTCTCATCGAATCGAAGCTGACCGAACTCGTCGCCATCCGCCAGGCGGCTTCCAGACTGACGGATTAACCACCAACACCGTTCCGTCAGCGCCGACTTTCATTCGCGACATAATATTCGTCCATTTGTGTCTTGGGGTACCTCGGCCAAGAAGTCTGAGGCAGTAGTAGGATCAATGCCTGCCTGCCGTCAGTTTCGCCAGAAATCTCATGGGTTGAAGGGCCGGTTAGGGCGTCAGTCCGTCACCTGAACAGAACACCACCCATTGAAACGACCGGATGACACCTGACACCAGCCACTCCAATCGCATGCTTACGGCATCGTGAATGACTCCAGTCTCTGCATAGCCGAATTCCAGCTTGCTCCACAGCCGACATTCGATCTGTCCATCAGCTTCAGTGCCGTGGAATGAGTGCTACAGACTGATAGCCGACCTTTCTACTGCGGCTTTCTACAACTTTCGGCGTTGATCCAATCGGGCTATTGAGGAATCAGCCCCAAGAGGATAAAAACCGATCCATAGAAGTCCCAAAGTCTCATTAATTTCGCACCAGCTTTAGCTTGGAGACAAAATCATGAAAAAAATAATTGCAGGATGCCTATTTGTGGTCGCTAGCGGCATGGCGAGTGCGAGCAATTTGCTGGTCAACGGTTCGTTCGAGAACCCTACTCAGGCGGAAGGAACGTGGCAGGTTTATTACCCTTCGGTTGAAGGTTGGACGGTTACAGCCGGCCCTGGCTTGGAGATTCGCAATAGTGTCGTGGGTGAAGCGCAGCATGGTCAGAACTTTGTTGAGTTGGACTCGCATAATGGCACGGACACCAACAGTGCAATCACCCAGACGATTAGTGGTCTGACAGCAGGAGCGACGTATGAGGTTTCGTACTGGTATTCCCCCCGCATTGGTCAGCCCGCTTCAACCAACGGGATCAAGGCCCTTTGGAATGGCCTTCAAAAAGATGCAGTCACCGCACTTGGTGGCTCAGCAAATAGCTGGATCAACTATACCTTCCTGGTTACTGCACTCAACAGCACCAACACTCTTTCATTCGCGGCGTATGGAAATGACGATTCTTTAGGCGGTAATATCGACAACGTTTCGCTGAGCGCTGTTCCCCTGCCTGCCGCCGCTTGGTTGTTTGGCTCCGCGCTGTTGGGATTCGGTGTCTTGCGTCGCAAGCAGCAACAAACGACCTGATTCATCTGCAAGGTAGCAAATAAAGACGGGGGCTGCGGCTCCCGTTTCTCATTCTTGGATGGCTGCTTCGTAGAACTTCGGCAACGGCAGCACTCGCTGCATTGCCGAAGTTCAGGGCTAACTCACCCTGATGCCTTGACGTAGGTCAGCAACAGACTGATTGCGGGCCCGCGGCTTTTCAAACCATCTGGGGGGGGCAGTCCGCTCCCGTTTTCTTCGCGTTTATATTCAATATATTTATATATCACCATCGTAGTATTGATTGACTGTCTCGGCGAGAATAATATTGGTTGTATCGAAACGATCAACTCGTGACTCCAAGGTCACTGGCCTCTCAAATGTCAATCCTCAGTTTGTATAAAACAAACATCCCTAAGCCCTTCCAGTTACCCCCTGAACTGCTCACCGGAGTAGGTGCAATTGACGAAGAGCACAGGTTGCTCATTGCACAACTTGACTATCTTCGTAAAGCGAAAGATCAGACTGTTGATAGTGAGATCATGGGCGAATGCGCCCATGTAATTGGTCGAGCCCTAATGGATCACTTCAAGTCTGAAGAAGAGATCATGAAGCGAAGCACCATGCCAGTTGATGAAGTACAGAGGCACATACAGGAGCACGGCAGGATCATCGAGGAGTATGTGGCGCTACAAGGGACGATCATGACAATGCCACGAACCAAAATCAGCGATGTTACCCAGACGATTGAGAATTGGATTATTGGCCACGCCGCCGTTTTCGATGTGCCGATCAAGCAATACTTATGAACGTATGTCACAAACACTCTATGTCGATTGGCATCCACTCGGGATTGTCGTTCACTCCAAAGAGAACGAGAGCGAACTGCTGATTGAAGGCGAAACCTGCTGCTGCATGAGCTTTGAGGAGCTAAAGCGGATTGCAGCTTCAGGGGGCAAGGTCGAAATCGACGACGCGACAGCGGCTACCTGCCGAGTGCTTAACCCCGCCCCGTAAGCTCGAGACCTGCCGCTTGTTCCGACCTGAGATTATCGACGGCCAATAACCGTTATGCATTGCTGCCAATGGGGCAGCGGTCAGAAAGTCGGTTTTTGATCGTAATATCCGTTGCGTATGCGCCCCCTTCCACAATCCACCGCACTTCTCCTGCCTGCTCTTCGATGAGCCGCCGGGAATCCCGCCGTCTCTTGGCAGAGGGGCTTACCGCAGCGGCCGCCAACTATCAGGTTACCGTCGTCATCCCTCACTGCGCCGAGTGCGCGAAGCCTTGTTGTCGACTCGACCCGCTTGTCCTCGAATTGGATTGGAAGCAGCTCAAGGCACTCTGGCAGCTCACAGAGTCGCGCACTGCCTTCGACAGGCGGCTATCCTCGGGCAAGGGCCCCGCGGAGATCCGGGCGGCGGATGGGCTTTACTACGCCCATCGCAAAATC
The DNA here is from genome assembly GCA_903950295.1 of uncultured Rhodocyclaceae bacterium. Next base: position 20,032 of record CAJBAP010000240.1, on the reverse strand, counting down.
TGTCCCGCCTACGACGAAGCGCACCGCTCGTGCCGAGTCTATGATCAAGAACTCAAGCCTGCGGGTTGCACGGACTTCCCGGTGTACCAAGATCGGGGCAGCGTCATCGCAGACCTGCGCTGCGAAGCGGTAGACCTCAAGGGGCTAACGGCCTGGCTTGGTCATTCTGTCGGACAAGAGTTTCGCATCGTCCAGTCCGCCGACAAGGAGTTCCCTTTTCTGGTCTCGCTGTCAGTGCGAAGGGTGGCCAAAGGGGCTACAACGTAAAAGTCGGCGCTCCGGCCATACGCCGTCCCGCCAGCGCCGACTTTTTTACGGTAAGCTGGGCTTCGCACATTCAATTCGTCAATGCCATGAACGTTCCCGCCGCTATTGCACCCGCTTCGGACACCGCAACCGCCGGTGCGCTGTTCATCGTCTCGGCCCCTTCGGGCGCCGGCAAGACCACGCTGGTCAAAATGCTCATGGAGCACGATCCCGTTATCCGCCATTCGATTTCCTATACCACCCGGCAGCCACGCCCGGCCGAGCAGAATGGCCGTGACTATCACTTCATCGACATCCAGACCTTTCTCGCCATGCGCGAGCGGGGTGACTTTCTGGAGTGGGCGGAGGTGCATGGCAACTTCTACGGCACCTCGCGCAACTGGCTGCTCGATGAAATGCGGGCTGGTCGCGATACGCTGCTCGAAATCGACTGGCAGGGTGCGCAGCAGGTGCGTACCTTCATGCCCAATGCAGTGAGTATTTTCATCGTGCCACCCTCGACCCAGGAACTCGAACGGCGCCTGCGCGGGCGCGGCCAGGATAGCGAGGAAGTGATCCAGCGCCGCGTTGCCGCCGCGCTGGGTGAATTGCGCCATGTTGATGAGTTCGATTTTGTTATAATTAATAACGACTTGCAGGAAGCTCTGGGGGACTTGGCCGCGGCAGTGCGCGCCTCACGTCTGAACTTTCAGCGCCAGCGGGCACGTCATCCTGACGTCTTTCGCTTTCTTGCATCCCACTGAATTCATAAGGAATCATCATGGCACGCGTCACTATTGAAGACTGCATCAAGCAAATTCCCAACCGCTTCCAGATGACCCTGGCCGCCACCGTCCGTGCCCGTCAAATCACCATGGGCAGCGCACCGATGGTTGAAGTCGGACGGGACAAGGCCACCGTGCTGGCGCTGCGCGAACTGGCCGAAGGCAAGTACGGTCTGGAAATTCTCAATCGCGGTCAGGCCTGACGCCCAATGATGTAGTGCGGGGAGCCCATCCATGTCGGCGGCCACGCCTTCCCTGCACTCTTCCGCATCACGTCCACGGCGAACGACAGATTTTGACGAGTCGCCCATCATCCCCCTCGACATGCATCCGCCGATTGACCTGGCGGAAGACCTCGAACATTTTCTCGCCCAGCTTGCCGCCTACCTGAAACCCGAGGACGTCGACCAGATCACGGCGGCCTACCATTTTTCGGCCAATGCGCATCGCGGCCAGTTTCGTTCCAGTGGCGATCCCTATATTTCGCATCCACTCGCCGTAGCCGAAACACTGGCGCACTGGCGTCTCGACCCGCAGGCGCTGACCGCCGCCTTGCTGCACGACGTGATGGAAGACACCGCCATCACCAAGGCACAGATCGCGCAGGATTTCGGCAAGGTGACGGCCGAACTGGTCGATGGCGTTTCCAAGATCGACCGCATCGAGCACCAATCTTACGAAGATGCGCAGGCGGAAAACTTCCGCAAGATGCTGCTGGCGATGGCGCAGGATGTACGCGTCATTCTCATCAAGCTGGCCGACCGGCTGCACAACATGCGCACGCTGGACTCCTTGCGCCGCGACAAGCGCCGGCGCGTATCCCGCGAAACGCTCGACATCTATGCCCCCATCGCCAACCGGCTCGGCCTCAACACGCTGTACCGGGAAATGCAGGAACTGGCATTTCGCAATCTCCATCCCATGCGTTATCGCGTGCTGGCCAAGGCGGTACGCGGGGCGCGCGGCAACCGGCGCGAAGTGGTCAGCAAGATTCTCGCGGCAATCCAGCAACGTCTGCCCGAATGCAACATCACCGCCGAGGTGATGGGGCGCGAAAAACACCTCTACGGGGTTTATCGCAAGATGCGCGACAAACACCTGTCCTTTTCGCAGGTGCTCGACATCTACGGTTTTCGCATTATCGTAACTGACGTGCCGACCTGCTATCTGGCACTGGGTGCGCTGCACGGTCTCTATAAGCCGGTGCCGGGAAAGTTCAAGGACTACATCGCCATCCCCAAGGCCAACGGCTACCAGTCGCTGCACACCACGCTGATCGGCCCCTATGGCATGCCGGTCGAATTGCAGATTCGTACGCGCGCGATGCACCATGTCGCCGACAGTGGCGTCGCCTCGCATTGGCTTTACAAGGACGAGCAGTCGCTGTCGGAGTTACAGCGCACCACTCACCAGTGGCTGCAATCATTGCTGGAATTGCAAACCGCGAGCATCGATTCGGCCGAGTTCCTTGAGCACGTCAAGGTCGACCTGTTCCCTGGCGAGGTCTATGTCTTCACGCCGGCAGGCAGGATCCTCTCGCTGCGCCGCGGCGCCACCGCCGTCGATTTTGCCTATGCGGTGCACACCGATATCGGCAACCGCTGCATCGCCTGCAAGATCAACCACGAGCACACGCCGCTGCGCACCGAACTCAGAAACGGCGATCGCGTCGAGATCATCACCGCACCGAACGCCGCACCGAATCCCAACTGGCTCGGCTTCGTCAAAAGCGGCAAGGCACGCGCGCAGATCCGCCACTTCCTCAAGACCAAACAAAACGAACAATCTGCCGCGCTCGGCGAACACCTCCTGTCGCAAGCACTGCGGGGGCTGGGGCACCGTATCGAGGAGCTCGGCAGCTCTGCCTGGAAGCGCTTTCTCAACACCTTTACCGGCAAATCCCAGCAGGAAATTCTCACCGATATCGGGCTGGGCAAACGTCTGCCCGCCATCGTTGCCCGTCGCCTGCTCGACGGCAGCGCCTCAGGCGGTCCGGTGTCACGTACGGCGGGCGCCATCCCGGTCAATGGCAATCAGGGCATGGCAATGCATCTGGCGCATTGCTGCCGGCCGATCCCCGGCGACCCGATCATCGGCGTGATCAAGACGGGGCAGGGACTCGTCGTGCATACCCACGATTGTCCCAGCCTGCGCAACCACAAGGCCGGGCGCGGCCCCGGGGGGCGCAAGGAATGGGTCGATGTCGAATGGGATGCGAATGCCACCGGCCCCTTCGAGGTGATGATCCGCGTCGTCACCCACAACACGCCGGGCGTATTGGCACGCCTCGCCGCCGCCATCGCCGAACATGATGCCAACATCGCCAATGTGCGCATGGACGAGGAAGAGGGCACGACAACTGCACTTTATTTCACTCTGCAGGTGAGCGGGCGCCAGCATCTGGCGGGTATCCTGCGGAACTTGCGCCATATCCCTGCCGTAACCCGCATCACCCGCCTCAAGGAAGAGCAACCCCAACATCACTGATTGCAAAAAAGGAACCACGATGGCCTACGAATCCGAACATACAAAATTCATGCGTACCTGGCTGCAAAAGCACCCTGAGGAATTGACGGTGCAGCAGAGTGGCCGGGCGCTCTGGTGGGATCGCGGCACGCGCAGTCTGGATGAGCAGGCACGCCTCGCCGCCGCGAAAGTGCCGCAAAAGCCCTACTACTACGACGCCAACTGAGGATTAAAGAAATGAAGCTATTGCAAATCGCCCTGTTCGCCGCCGGACTCGCATTGGCCGGCCCCGCTGCTGCCGATCTCAAACTGGCGCAAAAAGAAGGTTGTCTCGGCTGCCACACCGTCGACAAGAAGCTGGTCGGTCCGGCATGGAAGGATGTTTCTGCAAAATACAAAGGGGACGCCGGCGCCGAGGCCTGGTTGCTCAAGAAAGTTCGGGCGGGCGGCAAGGGCAACTGGGGCGACATCGTGCAACCGCCCAACACCACCACCTCGGATGCCGACCTCAAGACTCTCGTCAAGTTCGTGCTGGGGCTGTAAGGCCGTCCCGCTAGCGCCGACTTTTACCCGGCCACGATCAACCTGAAAGATAAGCTCATGAAAAAGGCATTGACTCTCGCTGTCGCACTGACAGCGTTCTGCGCCATCACCGCACAGGCAGCCGACGCCGGCGCAGCGGTAGCCCCGCCTCAGCCAGTCGTCATACAGCCGACCGCCGCCCTGCCTGCGGCAACACCGCCCAGCGCTGTGGCGACCAGCCCTGCCGCACCGGCGGCCAAAACCGGCAAGGCCAACAAACCCGCCAAAAAGAGCAACCCGAAGCCCAAGAAAAAAACGGCGCACAAGTAATTTCGATGGAAAAACTGCCTGCCTGGGTCAAGATCGTCGCCGCGATTCTTGTCCTCGCCCTCCTGCTGGGCGTCTCGCGCGTCCTGCTTTATCTCGACAAATTGCCCAGCTGAACGACAGCCGGGCATAGCCGTCTTCAGCCCAGCTGGTTGGCCACCGCCCAAACGGCGGCTTCGACGCGGGAGTGGAACTTCAGTTTCTTGAGCAGGTTGCGAATGTGCACCTTGACGGTGCCTTCCATGATTGCCAGTTCGCGGGCGATGAGTTTGTTAGACATGCCGACGGCCAGGCATTTCAGGATCGCCGTTTCGCGCTCGGTCAGGCTGGCCTGACTGCGATTTTCGTTGAGGCTTTCCCCGCGCAGCGCAGTGGCCAGCAGGCTGCCGAGTTCCGGACTGATCGCCGTCTGGCCTTGCATGGCATTGGCGATCATCTTGAGAATGTCATCCGGATCGTTGTCCTTCAGGATGTAACCATCGGCTCCCGCGCGAATGGCCGCGATCAGGTCTTCCGGCGCATTGGAAACAGTAAGCAGGATGATGCGGGCGTCGCTCCCCATGTCGCGGAGGGTACGCAGGGTTTCCAGTCCATCGATGCCCTTCATGTTGAGGTCGAGCAGGATCAGGTCGGGATCGTGCAGCTTTGCCAGTTCGATGCCTTCATGGCCTCCAGCGGCTTCACCGACAACGACAAAGCCGTCAGTAAGCGCAAGCAGTTGGCCGACGCCGCGGCGAAACAGCGGATGGTCGTCGATGATGAGGACGCGCGTGGTTTCATGCTGGATAGCGGACATGATGATGGACTCGTTGATTTCAGTGGAATTCAGGGATTGCCTGGCGAACTTTCTGGGGCAGGAATTGCAGGGTGACAATCGTGCCAGTGCCCGGCGCAGTGTCGATTTCGAGCCGACCGTCGAGGATCTGCGAGCGATCATGCATGATATTCACGCCGAAATGGTTACTCGGGATCTGGCCGGCTTCAAAGCCCTTGCCATCGTCGGCGATACGCACCGTAACGGCATGACAGGCATCGACGGAAATCTTCACGCTGGCGCTCTTTGCCTCGGCATGACGTTCGATATTCGACAGGGCTTCACGGATGATGCGAATCACGTGCATTTCTTCGTTGCCGGACAGCACGATCCCCGAGAGCGTGTTGTTCAACTGGACAGCAAGCCCGAGTTTCTCTGAAAACTCGGCAATGGTTTCCTGCAGGGCCACGTTGAAACCGCGCTCGTCGATACGCAGACGGAAGGTGGTAATCAGTTCGCGCAGTTCGCGATAGGCGCCGCTCAGCCCGTTTTTCAGTTCGTCGGTGATGGCACGGGGGTCGCATCCCTGATCGATGCATTTTTCCAGACGCGTCACCTGGATCCTGAGGTAGCTGAGCGACTGGGCAATCGAGTCATGGAGTTCGCGGGCAATCACCGAGCGCTCTTCGAGTACCGCCAGCCGGTGTTTTTGTTCAACGCGGCGCATGTTGATCAAGGCGTTCGAGACGTGACGGCCGACCGTTTCGACGATACGTGCCTGTTCATGCGACAGCGGGCGGTCATCCTTCAGCAGGATGGGCATGATGCCTCGCAATCGGTCGCCATCGCCAATCGGCACGGCGACCATGGGGCGTGACAGGGTCTGCACGGCCAGACCCTCCTCGGCGCGCGTGAAACATTCGCCGCAATCGGCTTGGCCACACAAATCACGCAACTCCTCCGCCGTCAGATCACCACTCACCGCATGCGCCGGCATCTGGCCGCCCTCGCTGATGCAGATCAGGCTGTGGCCGAGCTCCAGGGCCGCTTCGACGTCGCGCATGACCGCCTGCACCTTGTCGAGCGTCAGGTCACTGGCGGAGAGTTCCTGGCTGATCCGGTAGAGCAGTTCGAGCGACTGGTTGCTGCGGGTCAGCTCACGCGTCTTTTCCTCGACCTTGTCTTCGAGGTGGGCGTACATGCTGGCAATCTCGGCCACCATCGTGTTGAAGGCGCACCCGAGTTGTCCGAGTTCGTCGCTGGAAACATGCTGCACCCGCACCGAAAACGAACCCTGAGAGACCGTTTTCGCCGCCACCAGTAATTGCGCCAGCGGCAAGACCAATTGCTGACGCAGCATCCAGATGGTGAACAGGCTGATCAGAACGATGCAGGCCAGCAGCCCCAGTTGCAGGATGCGCAGCAGGCGGGCCTTGTTTTCGAGTTCGATCTCGATCAGGTAAACGACATGGTCGATCTGCTCGACGTAATCGGGGATTTCATGCGCCACCTGCTTGAGCGCGCTGATCTCGCCTTGGGTGGCATTGATTTCGAGCTCACGCATATGCGTATTCCAGCGCTGCAATACCCCCTGAACGGCGATGACCGCCGGCGCACCCGGAGCCGACTTGGCAACGACAAAACGCTCCAGGCCGAGCAGGCGACGCTCGAAAATCTTCATGGTTTCGAGCGCCTGACTGCGCTTCTCCGCTTGCAACACCTCGCTGAGCGTGCGAAACGTCAGCATCCGCAGCGATCCGGAAACGTTCACCGCATTGGCCCGGCCGCTGATGTCTTCGGCAATCACCGTGGAAATCACGATGGAGGCCAGCGACAGCAGCGCCAGTACGCCCATCACGATTCCGGTACGTGCCAGCACCGAGTCGCGCAACGCAAGGGTGATACTCGGAAAGAAGCGCTTCATGGTGAGTATTTAGAACTAGGCATCGTGAATTTTGGGGTAGCTGGCGATTTGCTGCACTGCACGCTGACATTTTCCACTGCTTTGATTCTACGGGGCTTAGACCCTGAACCGGAACTGTTTGATCTACCAATTTGGAGGTAGGACGCGCTTGCCCGGACATTATGAATTGCCTTGCTATCGCCTCTGGGAAGCCTAGGATGCACGCAGTTTCTCCATGACATCAAGCACGCCGAGGATTTTGGATCGAAATGAATATCTCCAGTGTCATAGTCATCCCCCGCCCTGAGCGGGTCGAGGCTGTCGTCGCGGGCCTCAAGGCAATGGATGGCGTCGAAGTTGCCGCCGTTTCGCCCGAGGGCAAGATCATCGTCACCATCGAAACCGAGGGTGATCGGTCAACGATCCAGTCCTACGAAAGCATCAGCCAGCTGGACGGCGTCATGTCGGCGTCCATGGTCTATCACCAGCAGGAAAACGAACCCGAAGTTGAAATCTCATTGGCGGCCTAGCCCCCCGGCGATACCGCATCGATAAGGAGGTCTGACATGACTGAAGTGAAAATGACACGACGTGATTTCATCAAGACCAATGCGGTGGCTGCGGCCGCCGTGACGGCGGGCATGAGCGTGCCCGGCGTGGCACTCGCCCAGGCCCGTGGCGGTGATGGCGTGCGCTGGGACAAGGGCGCCTGCCGTTACTGCGGTACCGGTTGCGGCGTACTCGTCGGGGTCAAGGACGGCCGCATCGTCGCCACCCAGGGCGACCCGGACGCACCGGTCAACAAGGGTCTCAACTGCGTCAAGGGTTACTTCCTGGCCAAGATCCAGTACGGCCAGGACCGCCTGACCAAGCCGCTGCTGCGGATGAAGGACGGCAAGTTCGACAAGAACGGCGAATTCGCGCCGATCAGCTGGGACCAGGCCTTCGACATCATGGCCGAAAAGGTCAAGGCCACGCTGAAAGACCCCAACCAGGGCCAGCGCGGCGTGTGCATGTTCGGCTCCGGCCAATGGACGGTGTGGGAAGGCTATGCGGCCTCCAAGCTGTGGAAAGCCGGCCTGCGTACCAACAGTCTCGACCCGAACGCCCGGCACTGCATGGCTTCCGCCGTGGCCGGCTTCATGCGCACCTTCGGCATCGACGAGCCGATGGGTTGCTATGACGACGCCGAGCACGCCGACGTGTTCGCGCTGTGGGGTTCGAACATGGCCGAGATGCACCCGATCCTCTGGTCGCGCATCACCAACCGCCGCCTGACCGCGAACCACGTCAAGATTCACGTGCTGTCGACCTTCAGCCATCGTTCCTGCGAACTGGCCGACAACGAACTGATCTTCAAGCCACAATCCGACTTGGCGATCCTCAACTACATCTGCAACTACATCATCCAGAACAACGCGGTGAACAAGGAGTTCGTCGCCAAGAACTGTCACTTCTTCGAGGGTGTCACCGACATCGGCTACGGCCTGCGTCCCAACCATCCGCTCGAGCAGGTGGCCAACAACAACGGTTATCCCGGCGCCGATGGCAAGCCGAAGGGCGACCCGAACAAGCACACGTCGATCACTTTCGATCAGTTCGCCAAGTTCGTCTCCGAATACACACTCGACAAGGCGCATGAAATTTCCGGCGTGCCAAAGGACCGGCTCGAAGCGCTGGCCAAAGCTTATGCCGATCCGAAGGTCAAGGTGACGTCCTACTGGACCATGGGCTTCAACCAGCACACGCGCGGTACCTGGGTCAATAACATGATCTACAACGTGCACCTGCTGGTCGGCAAGATTTCCGAGCCGGGCAACAGCCCATTCTCGCTGACCGGGCAGCCCTCGGCCTGCGGTACGGCGCGCGAAGTCGGCACCTTTGCCCACCGCCTGCCCGCCGACATGGTGGTGATGAACCCGAAGCATCGCGAAGCGACCGAGAAGATCTGGAAGCTGCCGGCTGGCACCATCCCGGAGTGGATTGGCTATCACGCCGTTGCCCAGTCGCGCATGGCGAAGGATGGCAAGGTCGGTTTCCTCTGGACCAGCACCACCAACAACATGCAGGCCGGCCCGAACGTCAATGGCGAGATCTATCCCGGCTGGCGCAACCCAAAGTGCTTTACCGTCGTGGCCGACGTCTATCCGACCGTTAGCGCAATGTCGGCCGACCTGATCCTGCCGTCCGCGATGTGGATGGAGAAGGAAGGCATGTTTGGCAACGCCGAGCGGCGCGGCCAGATGTGGCGCCAGCAGGTCAAGGCGCCAGGCGATGCCAAGTCCGATCTGTGGCAGTACATGGAGTTCTCGAAGCGCTTCAAGGTCGAGGAAGTCTGGCCCGCCGAACTGCTCGACAAGAACCCACAGTTCAAAGGCAAGACTTTGTACGACGTGCTGTATGCCAACGGCCAGGTCAACAAGTTTCCGAAAGAGGAGACAGCCAAGGTCAACGCCCACGCCTGGGCCGGCTACACCAACGATGAATCGGATTACTTCGGTTACTACGTGCAAAAAGGCCTGTTCGAGGAATATGCCGAATTCGGTCGCGGCCACGCGCATGACCTCAACTACTTCGACGAGTATCACAAGGCGCGCGGCTTCCGCTGGCCGGTGGTGAATGGCAAGGAAACCCTGTGGCGCTTCCGCGAGGGCTACGACCCGTATGTGAAGAAGGGCGAGGGCGTACGTTTCTACGGCTACCCGGACGGCAAGGCGAAGATCTTCGCCCTGCCCTACCAACCGGCCGCCGAGCAACCGGACAAGGAATTCGATCTGTGGTTGTGCACCGGTCGCGTGCTGGAGCACTGGCACAGCGGTTCGATGACGCGGCGCGTCCCCGAGCTCTACAAGGCCTTCCCGGATGCGGTGGTGTGGATGCACCCGAAGGATGCAGAGAAACGGGGCCTCAAGCGCAACGACGTCGTCAAGGTCAGCAGCCGTCGCGGCGAGATCGAATTGCGGGTTGACACCAAGGGCCGCAACAAGCCGCCGGAGGGCCTGGTCTTCATCCCGTTCTTCGACGAGCACCGTCTGGTCAACAAGCTCACCCTGGATGCCACTTGCCCGATCTCGAAAGAGACGGACTACAAGAAGTGTGCCGTCAAGGTCGTCAAGGTCTGATTCCGTAACCACAATGAACACGGGAGGCAACGCAGGGGGCATGCTTCCCGTTCAGGATCATGGAAAACTCACGCAAGCTCAAGAGTACCGGTCACAACACCGCGCGCCGCCAGTTCATCGCCGATACCGCACGCATGGCGTGCGGGGTTGGCTTGCTGGGCGTCGGGCTCGGCCTGTATGCACGGCATGCGACCGCGCTGCCCCCTGCCGCCCTGCGTCCGCCGGGCGCCTTACCAGAAAAAGATTTTTCTTCGGCCTGCATCCGTTGCGGCATGTGCGTGCGCGATTGCCCCTACAACATGCTGCTGCTGGCCAAGCCGGAAGAGCCGATGTCGACGGGCACACCCTACTTCGTCGCTCGTCAGGCACCCTGCGAGATGTGCGAGGACATTCCCTGCGTCAAGGCCTGTCCAACGGGGGCGCTCGATCACCGGTTGCAGGACATTACCAAGGCCCGGATGGGCCTGGCAGTGCTGGTCGACCACGAGACCTGTCTCAACTTCCTCGGCCTGCGCTGCGACATTTGCTATCGGGTCTGCCCGGTGATCGACAAGGCCATCACGCTCGATCCGCAGAGCAATGCGCGCACCGGCAAGCACACCCTGTTCATCCCGGTGGTGCATTCGGATGCCTGCACGGGTTGCGGCAAGTGCGAGAAGGCGTGTCCGACCGAAATTGCCGCGATCAAGGTGATGCCGCTTTACATGGCCAAGGGCCAACTCTCCGCACACTACCGGCTGGGCTGGGTCGAACGGGAAAAAGCCGGTGGCAGCCTCGTCGCGCCGGAAGTCGAGCACCAGTACAACATGCCGGAAGGCATGAAGTATGAGCACGGCAAAGGACTTTCTGCGCTGCCGCCCGGCACGGAACCACCAGGCGCCGTCCCGCCAGCGCCGACTTTTCCCAAGGCTTTCCAGGGAGGTAAGCTGTGAGCGCGCTCCCTCACCAGCCGGGTGCCGAAGCGATTGCCGAGAAGGGCTGGCTGGCCGCGCACAAATGGCTGCTGCTGCGGCGTGCCAGTCAGATCGGCATCCTGCTGCTCTTCCTCGCCGGTCCATGGTTCGGGGTCTGGATCGTCAAGGGCAATCTCAACTACAGCCTTACGCTGGGGGTGCTGCCACTGGCCGACCCGTACCTGCTGCTGCAGGCGCTGGTGTCGGGGCAGACGCCGGAAAAACTCGGGCTCATCGGAGTATGCCTCGTCGTCCTGTTCTACCTGCTGGTCGGCGGGCGCGGCTACTGCTCGTGGATGTGCCCGGTCAACCCGGTGACCGATGCGGCGAACTGGCTGCGGGTACGACTCCGGCTGAAGGGCGGCGCACACCTGTCGCGGGCAACGCGTTACTGGATTCTCGGCATGACGCTGGTGGTTTCGGCCGTGACGGGCACCATCGCATGGGAAATGTTCAACCCGGTGTCGATGCTGCATCGCGGCCTGCTCTTTGGCGTGGGGCTGGCCTGGATGGTGATCCTCGCCATTTTTCTCGTCGACCTGTTCGTCATGCGGCACGGCTGGTGCGGCCATCTCTGTCCCGTGGGTGCGTTCTACAGCCTGATCGGCAAGCTTGCTGTACTGCGCGTGCAGCTGCCGGCGCGCGCCGCCTGCAACGACTGCATGGACTGCTTTGCCGTCTGTCCCGAGCAGCAGGTGATCCGTCCGGCACTCAAGGCAATCAATGGTGCGGCACCACTGATTCTCGATGCCAACTGCACCAACTGCGGACGTTGCATCGACGTGTGTTCCAAGGATGTCTTCAGTTTCGGCACCCGCTTCAACGCGCCTGTTCCAATTCAATCCACCGTGGCGGGTACGGTACTACCCGCTCCGAAATGACCTACTTCGTTTCTTTCTAGGAGGAGTTCCACCATGAAGAAGACTTCAAGCCTTGCCATCGCGACTCTCCTGGCTTCGATCATCGGTTGTGCGTCCACCAGCGGACCGGCTCCGATGCGCGGCGCCGATGTGACGGCGCCCGACCGTGCGCCGGTAGTAAAAGCCTATGGAGAAAAGCTTCCCGGGGTAGGTCAGCCAAATCTGATCTCGCGCACCTTCGTCGGCCAACCACCCATGGTGCCGCACACCATCGAGCAGTACGTGCCACTGACGCTGGAGGAGAATGCCTGCCTCGAGTGCCACATCACCGACGAGTTACGTGGCCAGAAAGTGCCGAAGGTCGGCCTCAGCCATTTCTCCAAGACCGCCAAGAAAAAGGATGGCAGCCCTGCTGTGGAAATGAGTCGCTTCCAGTGCGACAGCTGCCATGTACCGCAGGTCGATGCCCAGCCGTTGGTCGACAGCAAGTTTGTCGGCGTCACCAAGTAATTCTCATATCTCTCAACACTGAATGGAGTTCTCTCACATGAAGCACTTTGCCGGATTTCTTTCTGCCGCTGCGGTTTCCCTCACTGCTGTCGGTTTCTCTTCCCCGGCCCTGGCCGTGGATGTCGAAGCCGCCAAAGGGCTGGCGGAGCAAAACAACTGCATGCAGTGCCACGGCCTGCGCAAGGACAAGGATGGCCCGTCCTTCATGAAGTCCGCCGAGAAGTACAAGGGCAAGGCGACCGCGATTGACGAGATCATCAAGCATGTCACCTCGGGCAAGGACGTCAAGCTCGCCGACGGCTCGACCGAAAAGCACAAGATTGCCAAGACCATGCCGGCCAACGATACCGCGCAGTTGAAAAACCTGGCCGAATACATCCTGTCCATTCAACCGAAGTAAGCAGCTAGAGCCTAATCATGACAAATCAGGAAGCCGGCAAACCGGGATGGTGGTCGATCCTCCAGCGGCCGAGCACGAAATATTCGCTGCTCGGCTTGCTGGTGGTCGGTTTTTTCAGCGGCATCATCTTCTGGGGCGGCTTCAATACTGGCATGGAAGCTACCAATACGATGGAGTTCTGCATCGGCTGCCATGAGATGCGGGACAACGTGTACGAAGAGTACAAAACGACCATCCATTACAGCAACCGTACCGGCGTGCGAGCGGTGTGTTCAGATTGCCATGTGCCGAAGGACTGGACGCACAAGATCATGCGCAAGATACAGGCCTCCAAGGAAGTTTTCGGCAAGATCACCGGTGTGATCGACACCAAGGAGAAGTTTGAAGCACACCGTCTGGCAATGGCGGAGCGCGAGTGGGCGCGCATGAAATCACGTGATTCCATCGAGTGTCGCAACTGCCACAGCTTCGACGCCATGAGTCCTGAAGTGCAGAAAAAGACGCCCTACAAGAAACACATGGAAGCCAAGGCCGCAGGCAAGAGTTGCATCGACTGCCACCAGGGCATCGCCCACAAGCTGCCGAAGGGCTTCAAGAAGCCCGGCACGGAAGAGGAAGAGGAGTAAATGAGCAACAGGCCGACCAGAATTGCAGCAGGGTGTCCTTAATGCCAAGCCGCAAGATAAAACCGGTAGATATTTCTGGCCTGCTGTCCATCTGTCCGCTGCTTCAGGACATCGGTTCCGAGCAGATCGCCCGTATCGCCAGCAAGACGCGAGACCGGGCACTGGTGCGTGGCGAAGCCCTATTCCATCGGGGCGATGCCGCGCACGGACTGTTTCTGGTCATCTATGGCCAGATAAAACTGGCGTTCCAGGGATCGAACGGCAATGAGCAGGTCGTACAGCTGGTCGACCCCAGGCAGTGTTTCGGCCAAATTTCCATGCTGACCGAATGTCGCCACGTGTTGCTTGCCGAGGCCGTGGCCGACTCCCTGGTGCTGCATATTCCCAAGGACGTTGTGCTCGAGATGCTGGACCAGCATCCGGGCTTTGCGCGCCGCATGCTGGTCGATCTGGCACGCCGGACACAAGCGTTGCTCAGGGATGTCGAAATCTATACGCAACAGTCGGGGGCCCAGCGCGTCATCGGCTATCTGCAACAACACTGCTCCGATGAAAAACATCCCGAAGACAGCATCGAGATCACGCTGCCGGCTGCGAAGAGCATCATTGCTTCCCGGCTCAATCTGACGCCCGAAACACTGTCCCGCATCTTCCACGAGCTATCCAGTGCCGACCTGATCGCCGTGCAGGGAAAGCAGATCAAGATCAACAGTCTGAAACGCCTTCACGAGTACGATGCCTGAAGCCGGGACCGGAAATCCTCGCATCTCCCGATGCCACGCGTTAGTCCGATTTTCCTTGACCGGAGTCAAGGATTTTCCCGGCCCCAGAAAATAGAGTCCACGTTTGAAGTGGTGGTATTCCCTCCAAATTTACCGGGAGAATAAAAATGGGAGCGAGCAAGTTGCTGAAAGGGATCGTCGCATTGTGTGCGACAGCCGTCCTCGGCATGTCAGGAGCACAGGCCAAGGAAGTGGATCCGGCCTACGCCAAGCAGCAGAAAGACACGATCGGCCAGATGAAGGGCAATCTCGCCAAGTCGTCCGAAGGCAAGATCAAGCAGGTAGATGTGGCGAATTGCTACAGCTGCCACAAGGACATCAAAGAATTCCACATGGGCAGCAAGCACGCCAGCGTGAATTGCGCCTATTGTCATACCGGTGCCGACGAGCATCTGAGGCTGGATGGCAAACCGTCCGAACCGCTCAAGGCCTCGATCGGTACCCGTACTGACCACGCCCCTTGTGCAACCTGTCACCAGGAGCAGTTCAATACCTTCGCCGCGATGAATTACGACTCAAACGCAAAGATCGAAAAGGCTCAGGGTCGTAGTGTTTCGCCGATGTTTGACAAGCTGATGCAGCCCCACGGCTTCACCAAGGAGCATGCCGAGCCACGCAGTCACGTGTTCATGACCATGGATCACCTGATCGTCGATCGCGCCTACGGCGGTCGCTTCCAGATGAAGGACTGGACCTATATCACCGACGCGAAGAGCGCTGTGTCCGACCTGTGGAAGGTTATCCTCACTGACAAAGAGCCGAACAATGGCGATCAGAAGGCCTTCATGCCGCAGGTGGCCACCGCTGCCAACCCGGTCTGCATGAACTGCAAGTCCTTCGACAACATCCTGCGCTGGAAGTACATGGGCGACCCGGATCCGAAGGCCAAGTGGAGCCGCGTATCCAAGCCGGTCGAGTTCGCAAAGGACATCACCCACGCCCTGAACTGCTTCATGTGTCACGACCCGCACTCCTCCGCGCCGCGCGTTGCACGCGATGCGCTGATCCAGGCGGTGGTTGATCGCGGCGAAGGCACGTACCCGTACGACAAGGCCAAGAGCGAAAAGAACCCGATGAAGAAGGTCACCTTCCGTGACGGTTTCCGCGCCATCGGCCTGCTGTCCAAGCCCGACTCCAACCTGATGTGCGCCCAGTGCCACGTCGAGTACAACTGCAACCCCGGCTTCGAGCCGAATGCAGGTCCGGACGGCAAGGACAAGCCGGTCACCATGGCTGACCAGCGCGCCAACCTGTTCCAATGGACCAAGGTCTCCGAGTACAACACCAAGATGGTCGAGAAGTTCGGCAACTTCAAGGACTTCCGTCATGCCATCACTGGCGCGGCGTTGTCGAAGATGCAGCACCCGGAAACCGAGACCTTCTGGATGTCCAAGCATGAGCGCGAAGGCGTCGAGTGCAAGGACTGCCATATGAAGAAGATCGAGAAGAACGGCAAGACCTTCACCGATCACCAGCAGCAATCGCCGCGCAAGATGCTCAAGGAAACCTGCGTGAAGTGCCACGGTGAGATGACCGAAGAGAATGCCCGTTACCAGATCGACGCGATCCAGAACTACACCCGCGGCAAGGTTGTCAAGGCCGAGTTCTGGCTGGCCCAGTTGATCGACACCTTCGCGAAAGCCTATGCTGCTGGCGTCCCGCGCGACTCCGAGGCCGTGAAGATTGCTCAGAAGAACCACCTCGAAGCCCAGACGCGTTGGGAATGGTGGACGGCCGAGAACTCTGTCGGTTTCCACAACCCGCAAGACGCACGCGAATCGCTCACCAAGTCGGTAGATTTTTCGCAGGCCGGCATCAAGGTGCTGAACGAAGCCATCGCGGCATTGAAGGCGGCTCCAGTAGCGGCAGCCAAGTAGTCCTGTCGTAAAGTAGCATCGGGGGCGCGGATTTCCGCGCCCCTGTTTTTTTCCATCGAACCAAATCATGATTCCTGAACTCGGGCATGTCGCCCTGATCATCGCTCTACAGTTGGCCTTGCTGCAAGGCATCCTCGGATTGGTTGGTGCCGCCCGCAATAACCCGGCATGGATGGCCATGGGGCGCGGCGCGGCCGGAGGACAGTTGTTTTTCGTCGCGGCGGGCTTTCTCGTCCTCGTCTGGTCATTTTTGATTAACGACTTTTCCGTGATGAACGTCGCCGACCATTCCTCGCGCTTCCTGCCGGTGGAATATCGCATCACGGCGGCCTGGGGTTCTCACGAAGGTTCCTTCCTGCTGTGGACCCTGCTGATGGCAGCCTGGACCTTCGCCGTCGTCCTGCTGGGCCGCAAGCTGCCCGCTGACCTGCATGCCCGCGTGATCGGCATCATGGGACTGCTGAGCTTCTTCTTCCTCGCCTACATCCTGTTTACCTCGAACCCCTTCATGCGCCTGCAACCCCCGCCGGCCAACGGCAGCGATCTGAATCCGCTGTTGCAGGATCCGGGCATGATCATCCACCCGCCGCTGCTCTACATGGGCTATGTCGGTTTCTCGGTGGCGTTCGCCTTCGCCATTGCTGCGTTGATCTCCGGCAAGCTCGATGAGGCCTGGGCGCGCTGGGTACGCCCATGGACACTGATGGCCTGGGTGTTCCTGACGCTGGGCATCATGATCGGTTCCTGGTGGGCCTACTACGAACTGGGTTGGGGCGGCTGGTGGTTCTGGGATCCGAGCGAGAATGCCTCGCTGATGCCCTGGCTGGCCGGCACGGCGCTGCTGCATTCACTGCGTGTGACCGAACAGCGCGGCGCATTGCGTGTATGGACCGTGTTTCTTTCGCTGACTGCATTCGCCCTCTCGCTAATTGGTACCTTCCTGGTGCGCTCGGGGGTCCTTTCCTCGGTGCATGCCTTCGCGCTGGATCCCCTGCGCGGTTTGTTCATCCTGGTTTTCCTTTGCATCCTGGTTGGAGCGTCGCTGATTCTCTTCGCCAAACGCGCCGGTTCGGTCAAAGTGGCCGGCGACCTTGGCGCGATTTCGCGCGAGACCGCCATGTTGACCGGCAACGTCCTGCTTCTGGCAGCGCTGGCTACCGTGTTGCTGGGCACGCTGTATCCGTTGATCCTCGATGCTTTCGGCCTCGGCAAGATCTCCGTCGGCCCGCCCTATTTCAATGCCGTGTTCGTGCCGATGATGGTGCCGGTTCTGCTGCTGCTCGGCATTGCGCCGTGGATGCGCTGGGGCAAGGAAAGCCTGCCGGGGCTGTTGCGCCGCGTGCGCTGGCAGGCAGTTTCTGCGTTGCTGCTCGGCGTTACTTTGCCTTTGGCCTTCGTCGACTGGCGCTGGCAGGCCGCCCTCGGGCTGACGCTTGCAGCGTGGATGATCCTCGCCACGATCACCGGCCTGATCGCGCGCCGCCGGGCGGCGGGAAGTTTGCCGCTGTCCGCCTATGGCATGGGATTCGCCCATGTCGGGTTGGCCATCGGCATCATCGGCATGGGCCTGGTCTCCGCCTACCAGAGCGAAAAAACGGTCGCCATGAACCCCGGCGACAACGCCAGTCTCGGCCAGTACGAATTTGTCTTCCGTGGCGCGGAGGAGGAGCCCGCCGCCAACTATTCGGCGATGCGCGGCACGGTTGAATTGAAGAAGGATGGCCAGCTGGTGACCACGCTGTTGCCGGAAAAGCGCATCTATCGCAGTTCGCAGATGACGATGACCGAGGCCGGGATTCGTTACGGCTTCCTCGGCGATGTCTATGTCGCCATGGGCGAGCCGCTGCCGGGCGGTGTCTGGAGCATGCAGCTGTATCTGAAGCCTTTCGTCGGCTGGTTGTGGGGCGGGGCGCTGTTGATGGCCTTGGGCGGTTTTCTGGCCGCGCTGGGTGTGCGTAAGCAAGGAGCGAAGGAATGAGTCTGTGGATCGGGGTGGCTGCATTTATCGTCGTTGCGCTGGTGTTCCTGCTGTTGCCGCTGTGGCGGCAAAAGTCGGCGATGGCGGAACGGCGCAACGAAGTTCGCTGGTCGGCGGTGGGGGTGCTGGGGGTGCTGCCGGCGCTGACGATCGGGTTGTATCTTTATCTCGGCGCTCCGGGCATTCTCACGGAGCAGGCGCTCACTCAGGCCCAGACCAACTACGACGTCGACGGCATGGTGAAGGCGCTGGAAGACAAACTGAAAGCCACGCCCAACGATCCCGAGGGCTGGTATGCGCTCGGCCGCGCCTACATCGCTTTCGAGCGTTATGCGGAGGCCGAAGAGGTCTTGCGCAAAGCGACGGCGCAGGCTCCCAAAGATGCGCGCATCATCGCCCAGTATGCCGAGGCCATGGCGCTCAAGCAGGGCAGCCTGGAGGGACGGCCGTTGGAACTGATCCAGGAAGCACTGGAAATCAGTTATGAAGAGGAAAAGGCGCTGGAGCTGGCCGGCCTCGCAGCATTCCAGAAGGAAAACTGGGCCGAGGCACTCCACTACTGGCGTCGTTTGCTCAAGAAACTGCCGAAAGACACAGAGCATCACGAAGCGATCGCCCAAGCGGTCAGCACCGCGGAAAGAAAGCTGGATCTTCGTCTTGGCGGTACCGGGATGCCGACCCCGAAGCCGCCGGCCGAAGCGAAGAAGGCGCCGCACTGATGCTATCCATACTACGCTCCCTTGCCGTTTCGCTACCATTGATATTGCTGCCAGCCGCAGCCTTGGCTGAATCGTCAAACTATGTAGCGCTTGATACCAAGGGCAAAAAAATGGTGCCGAAGTCGGGTGCCCGCCCCCATTCCTGCGTGCTCGATACCGCCACCGGCCTGGTCTGGGAGGTCAAGACCGACGACAAGGGGCCGGGCGACAAGCGCTGGAGCTACAGCTGGTACGACAAGACCAAGCGTGACGAAGGGTTTCCCGTCGGTTACGAAGATGGCGGCAGTTGCACCCACAAGGGCAGTTGCGATACCGCCGGCTATGTGGTTGCCACCAACAAGCGCCGACTGTGCGGCTTCAACGACTGGCGGCTACCGACCGAAGAGGAACTCGCCGGCCTGCTGCGCCCTGATTTGCCGAAGAAGATCGACGAGCATTTTTTCCCCAACTCGCTGGCCGATTACTACTGGACCGGCACCTATGTCGCGCTTGAGGTCGGCGGGGCGATGTTCGTGAGTTTCGATTACGGCATGGGCCTCGCGGGAAACAGCGCTTCCGCAGCGGCGGTACGACTGGTGCGCGGCCCGCTCAGGTCCCCGTGAAACGCTGATCAGCGCGCCGGCGTGACCGGTAGGCGCGAGATGTAATCGGCCACCGTAGCCAGATCCTCGTCGCTGTAGGCGCGGATGGCACTCATCATGTCGGGGTTGGCGTTGCGTCGCTCGCCGTTGCGGATCAGGCGACTTTCGCGCAGCAGGTAGCGATAGTGCTGCCCGGAGAGTCGCGGATAAAACTGGTCGGCCTTGCCTTCGCCTTGGGCGCCATGACAGCTTGCGCAGTCCTTCTCATAGAGCTTGCCGGCGTGCACCAGGTCCGCGCCGTTGCCCTGACCCTGATCGGCCGGCACCGGCAGTTGCTGCAAAAATGCGGCAATATCGGCAATATCCTGCACGGACAGCGCCGAGTGGTCAGCGAAGGGCAGCATCTTCGGGTTATTGCGCCGCCCCGAGCGGACATCGGTGAGTTGCTTGATCAGCACCGTGGCGTGTTGCCCCGCGAGGCGCGGATAACTGCCATCGGCCCGGCCCAGCGCGCCGACGCGGTGGCAGCCCTGACAGATGACGAACGCCGCCTCACCCCGCGCCACATCGCCGAGAAGCGCGAGTGCCTCGCTTTTTTCGGGATAGTTGGCGTTCCATTGG
>CAJBAP010000239.1 GCA_903950295.1 uncultured Rhodocyclaceae bacterium | reverse complement strand
CCCCACAACAGTTTTTTTCATACTTCCTCCTAGACAAAGTTAAGCGCGTTGAAGACTCCCCATACGCGTTGCCCGCTAGGTTGAACCTGTACTCGCCCCTCAACCTTGATAATGATCAATCTTTTTTAATATCTAAAAATACTAATATTTAACATTTAGTAATCAATATTGAATAGGTTAATACTCATTCCAAAGTACAGGATGAACAAAACCTGGCTTCCCCTATTGGCAGACAGAACATCCCGCATTAGGATGGCCTCCCCAAATCGTAAAATTATCATGAATAAAGCAACCTCATTAGCGCCAGGCAAAGTCTGGTTGGTCGGAGCTGGCCCCGGCGATCCCGATCTACTCACCGTCAAGGCAGCCAGAATCATCTCCCAAGCCAACGCATTGGTCTATGACCACTTGGTCAGCGATGAAATTATGGCGCTGGCCCATCCGCAGGCGCGCCGCATCTACGCTGGCAAGGAAGCATCCAACCACACCATGCCGCAGCAATCCATCAACCAGTTGCTGGTCGAGCTGGCGCATGAAGGATTGTCAGTGGTTCGGCTGAAGGGCGGCGACCCCTTCATTTTCGGACGCGGCGGCGAAGAACTCGAAACACTGGCCGAGTCGAACATTCCATTTGAAGTCATCCCTGGCATTACCGCAGCAGCAGGCTGCGCTGCCTACTCTGGCTTTCCGCTCACCCATCGCGATCATGCTCAAGCGGTGACGCTCGTCACCGGCCATCTCAAAGATGGTACGGTCAACCTCGATTGGGCCGCACTTTCTCGCCCCAAACAAACCATTGTTTTTTACATGGGCATCGGTGCCGCCGCAGAAATTTGCCAACAGATGATCGCCCACGGCCTGCCGCCAGAAACCCCGGCAGCAATCGTGCGCAACGGTACGTTACCCGAGCAGAAAACACTGCTCGCGACACTCGGCACTCTAGCGCAACGCATTGCTGAAGAAGGCATCAAACCACCCGCACTGATCATCGTTGGGAGCGTCACCGAACTACACAAAAAGCTCAGCTGGTTCGAGCAGTGAGGCGCCAACTCTTCATCATTGCCACCTGCTTGAGTTTCAACGCCTACAGCTACAGCAGTGATGAGTTGCTTGGTGACTGCAAGGCCGCCGTGACCTTCCATACCGAAAATCCAAACCCGGACCCTTATCAGACGATGCGCGGCGCCCGTTGCACGGCCTACGTTACAGGCTTCGCTGATGGCTATCAGGTCAGCAATTATCTGGCCGAAAAAATTGGCGTTTCTCTAAATGCCATTTGCCTGCCCAACGACGAGAATTTGCCCTACCGCTTGGTTCGATCCGTACTCACGCACCTTGAGCGTCTACCGCCGAACTCCCCCTCTAACTCCGCAACACTGGTCGCGGCGGCGCTGTCGAAAACATTTCCTTGTGCAGATCAGCTTGAATCTAAGAAGTGATTCATGGATAATGCGCGCTCTGCTGCCCCGGTGGCGGAATCGGTAGACGCAGCGGATTCAAAATCCGCCGCCGAAAGGTGTG
>CAJBAP010000238.1 GCA_903950295.1 uncultured Rhodocyclaceae bacterium | reverse complement strand
GCCAAACTGGTGCCAATGCGCGCCATTCCCGCTCGCTATCTCGAATTGCAGCGCGCCGCCGAAACGGTAGTGATCTGCCACCACGGTGCGCGCAGTTATCAGGTGGCGATGTTCCTCGAGCAACAGGGTTTCAGCAATGTCATCAATCTGTATGGCGGCATGGCGGCATGGTCGCGCGATGTCGATCCCGCCGCACCCACCTACTGATCCATCGGAGTACCGCATGAAGCTGTCCCTGAAAACTCTCATCGTATTTGCCTTCGCAGGAAGCGCCTGCAGCGTGCAGGCCGCCGATCTATTACAGGTTTATCGCGATACGGTCGGGTTCGATGCCCAATATGCCGCTGCACGTGCGACACGCGATGCCGGCATCGAAAAGCTGCCGCAGGGTCGTGCCGGCTTGCTGCCGACTATCGGCCTTTCCAGCAACACGACCTGGAACGATATCGAAGCCAGATCCCGCCTTGCCGGTGCAGTGACTCGCAACGCCGAATACAACAGCAATGGCTGGAGCGTGGCGCTTTCCCAGCCGTTGTTCCGCTGGCAGAACTGGGTCGGTTACAAGCAGGCCGAGATTTCTGCTGCCCTGTCGGAAATTCAATTTATCCAGGCCGGGCAGGATCTGATCGTGCGGGCCACGCAGGCCTACTTCGATGTGCTGTTGGCACAGGAAACACTGGCTACCGCACAAGCGCAAAAAATCGCCATCGCCGAGCAGCTCGAATCGGCCAAACGCAATTTCGAAGTCGGTACCGCCACTATCACCGACACCCACGAGGCGCAAGCGCGCTACGACTTGGCCGTCGCGACAGAAATCGTTGCGGATAACGATCTTGCCGTGAAACGCCAGACCCTGCGTACGCTGACCGGCAAGGAGCCCGAAACCCTGAAGGGACTCAGGCCAGACTTCAACATTACCCGTCCGCAGCCTGACGATATCGGCAAGTGGGTCGAATCTGCCGAAACTGGCAACCTGGGTGTTCAACTCGCGCAAATGGCTTTTGACGTCGCCAGCCGTGAAATAGAAAAACAACGCGCCGGTCACTACCCGACGCTCGACCTTGTCGCCACGCACGGCAAAAGCGCAGCCGGTGCAAACCTTTCCACCGGTACCGGCAGCGACACCACAAGCAGCACCATCGGCCTGCAACTAGCCGTTCCGCTATTTGCCGGTGGCAGCGTCATGTCCAAGGAACGCGAGGCGGTCGCCCTCAACGAAAAAGCACGCGCCGACCTCGAAAATGCCCGCCGTACCGCCACGCTCGGGGCTCGTCAGGCCTATCTCGGCGTGAGTGCGGGCCTCGCGCAGGTCAAGGCGCTAGAAGCCGGCGTGGCCTCATCCAAGCTCGCCGTCGAGTCGAACAAGCTGGGTTACGAAGTCGGCGTACGCATCAATATCGACGTGCTGAATGCTCAGAGCCAGTTGTTCGACACGCGCCAGAAGCTGGCCAAAGCCCGGCTCGATACACTCATTTCCCAACTGAAGCTCAAGTCCGCCGCCGGCAGCCTGTCCGAGGACGATTTGGCCGCGATCAACGCGCTGCTGGAATAAAGCGCTCCACCAGTTCCAGCGTGCGCCGGGTGGCGCCCCGGTGCCGCGCCGCGAAGGTGCGG
>CAJBAP010000237.1 GCA_903950295.1 uncultured Rhodocyclaceae bacterium | reverse complement strand
GGTCACGGCCTTGTCGATACCGCGCTTCAGATCCATCGGGTTCATGCCGGCGGCAACGTACTTCATGCCTTCGCGGATGATCGACTGGGCCAGCACGGTCGCTGTCGTGGTGCCGTCACCGGCGATGTCGGAGGTCTTGGAAGCAACTTCCTTGACCATCTGGGCGCCCATGTTCTCGAACTTGTCCTTCAGTTCGATTTCCTTGGCGACGGAAACACCGTCCTTGGTCACGGTCGGGGCGCCGAAGGATCTTTCGAGCACGACGTTGCGGCCTTTCGGGCCGAGGGTTACTTTAACGGCGTCGGCGAGCACATTCACGCCACGCACCATGCGCTGACGCGCGGAATCACCAAATTGGACTTCTTTAGCAGCCATTGTTTATTTCTCCAGTAAATTCGGTTAATTAAGACAGATCAGGCTTCAACAACGCCCATGATGTCTTCTTCGCGCATCACCAGCAGTTCTTCGCCATCGACCTTGACGGTCTGGCCGGAATACTTGCCGAAGAGCACGCGGTCGCCGGCCTTGACAGCCATCGGGCGGACCTTGCCGTCGTCCATGACCTTGCCGGTACCGACGGAAACGACTTCGCCCTGATCGGGCTTCTCACCGGCGGAGTCGGGAATAACGATACCGGAGGCAGTGGTACGCTCGGCTTCAACACGCTTGACGATCACGCGATCATGCAAGGGACGGATTTTCATGAAGTTTTCTCCTTCTGGACAAGGCCACACTACAGGGTGGCGCAGGGTAACAATTTAGGCTTTGGGTTGATTGCGACGCCGAGTGGGCACTGAACTGTTAGCACTCATCGCCGACGAGTGCTAATAATAGAGGCCAACAGTAGGGTTTTCAAGGGGTTCACGTAGTTTTTTTACGGCGATAATGCGAGTCATCATGGGAATTTTGGGAATTTTCAATTGGCTCAAGCCCGCGCCCCCTCTTGACGCCGCTACGCAGGCGCTGATCGGACGCGCTGTGGCAATGGTCGACCCCATGATGAAGCAGGTGGGGGGCCATGAGCGCAAGCTGGCGCCCACCGTGCGCACGGCTTACGATTACTGCGAGCGCTTGGCGCTGGCCATTCCCGGCCCCTTCCCGATCAGCCGCGCGGCATTCGCCAGTGACCCACTTGTTCATGCCCTGTTCGGCAGTGCCGATGATGTCGAGGCCATGCTTGCCACCAGCAAGTGCGTGCGCGATTACCTCGACGAACAGACGGGCATCCCGCCCGACCATTGCTGTGCGTTGCTCGGCATGCGCCCCAAGATCACCGCCGGCTTCGGGGCACGCCTGGCCGGCGAGGTCATCCTGCGCGACGAACCACAGAAAACGCTGACCTTTGCTGACCATACGCTCGCCGAACCCAGCCCCGACCTCGACGCAGTTCATCTTCGCCTGGCCGGGACGATGTTCGACGGCTTGATCAAGGGCTTCGTCGCCCACGTCGATGAAGTGCGCGAAGAGCGGCAGGAGTTGCGTGATGCACAGGCAATGGAACGCGCCCAGTTACGCGCTGCCGGTCCGGAATCGCACACCCGCCGCCTCGGGGAATTACAGGAACGCCTGCGCCTGACCGGGGACACCCTGCAACCGGAACGCCTGATCGAAACCCTTGCCGCCTATCTCGCCGACCCCGCGGCCTCGCTCCACATTGAACCGCTTCGTTACTGGGTCAATCGCTTCGGCATCCTGGTCGAGGACGAGTCCGAGCGGAGCCGGGCGGACGCCCTGCGCTTCGTTGAATTGACCACGCGCGACCTGCGGCGCTGGGTGGTGATGATCGTGAAATTCGATCGCACGGAAGCCCGCGCCATCATCGAGCGCTTCGAAGAGCGCCGCCGCTACATCGTGATCTGATGAGCCGCCTGCTGATTCTTCTCCTCGCGACCGCCTGCCTGAGCGTGCAGGCCGCCCCCGTTGCCGACCGGCTGCCGCCAGCGGTACAACAGGCACTCAAAGTCGCCGGCATTCCCCCGCAGGCGGTTGCCGTGGTCGCCCAGCCGCTCGGAGCAAGCAAACCCACGCTGCGCCATCAGGCCGATGTAGCGATGAACCCGGCCTCACTGATGAAATTGCTGACCACCCTGGCTGCGCTCGAAACCCTCGGTCCCGCCCATGTCTGGCGCACTGAAGCACTGGCTGCCACCACCCCTGAAAACGAGGTGCTGATGGGTGATCTGTATTTGCGCGGCAGCGGCGACCCCAAGCTGACCTACGACCGCCTCTGGCTCCTGCTGCGCGAGTTGCGCGGCCGTGGGCTGCGCGAGATTCGGGGTGATCTCGTGCTCGACCGCAGTGCCTTCGCGCCCACGGAACACGATCCGGCCGCATTCGACGGCAAACCGCTACGCCCCTACAACGTCGGCCCCGATCCCCTGCTGTTCAACTTCGCCACGCTGCACCTGACGCTGTGGCCCAGTACCAGTACCAACGGAGGAAATGCGGTGCGCGTACTCGGCGAACCACTGCCGACCGGCTTCGAGATCATCAATCGTCTGCAACTTACCGACACGCCGCACTGCGGCGAGTGGCGCGAGCGCCTGGAAGCGAAGCTTGCCCCCGGCCAACTCACACTATCGGGCGGCTACCCGCGCGTCTGCGGCGAAAAACGCTGGCACCTCGCCGGGATAGCGAACGCCAGCTTGCTGCATGGCGTCTTCACGCGCCTGTGGCGTGAACTGGGCGGACAGTTCACCGGACAAGTCAGGGAAGCTTTAACACCGACAACCGCAGTAATGCTCGCGGCCAGCGAATCACCGACACTCGGCGAAATCGTGCGCGACATCAACAAGTACTCGAACAACGTGATGGCACGTCAGTTGTATTTATCTCTGGGGGGAAAAGTCGGCGCTGACGGGACGGCAGCTGAAGCCAGAATGCGGAGTTGGCTGGCACAAAAGGGGCTCGACTTTCCCGAGTTGGTGCTCGACAACGGTGCTGGCCTCTCGCGTCGCGCACGCCTCTCCGCCGACAGTTTCGCCCGCCTGCTCGCCGCCGGCTGGGCCAGCCCGGTAATGCCGGAATACCTGGCCTCACTGCCCATCGCCGCCATCGACGGCACCGCCAGGAAAAAATTCAACGGCAACGGCGTCGCCGGCCAGGCGCACCTGAAAACCGGCTCACTCGAAGGCGTGCGCGGCATCGCCGGCTATCTGCTCGACCGCAACGGGCAGCGCCATCTGGTGATATTCATGGTCAACCACCCCAAAGCCAACGAGGCACAACCAGCCTTCGACGCGCTGCTGGAGTGGCTGTGGCGCGGCGAAACCGGTTCGAGTTGAAAAGTTGGTGTGGCCGAAGGGAATCCCTTTTGCGGGATTGGCGGGACGACTGTCCGTCAGGCGGCGGGCAAGATCATGCCACGCCGGTCGAGCAGTGCGATCCAGCCGCGAATCACGCGATACAACACCCATAGCCCGGTAAAGACGATAACCATGATCGCGGCGGGGATGCCGATGAAGGTTGCCGCCAGCAGACCGGCGACGAAGAGCCACAACGCAGCGAACCAGAAACTGCGCAACTGCCAGCGCCAATGGGTGTCGAGCCAGGTACCGCGAACATTGCTGCGCGTCACGTAGTTGATGATCACGGCAATGATCGACGGCCAGCCGAAGACGAAGGCACCGACGATGGAGGCGGAAGTCAGAATGCCCGACAACGCCGAAAGCGCATGCAGTCCGTACATCACGTGACACCAGGCACGCTGTCCATCGAGGTTTGCAACTGCATTCACCGGCGTGCCATCGGGTTCGTAGTCGGTCATTTGGTTATTGAAGGCTATGCCTTGGCAAAGGGATTGAGTACCGGCACCCCGAGGGGCTCAAAATGTCGCACATTGCGCGTCACCACAGTCAAATTGTGATGGAGGGCGGTCGCCGCAATCAACAGATCTGCACCACCATGGCCGGCACGCCAGGATAGTTCGCCCCAGCGCAGCGCAATCTCGGCCGTCATCGGCAACACCCGATCGCCATACAGTCGCAGCAATGTCTCCAGCCAGCGCTGCAACTCCTCGGTAAAAGGCGCATCACTGCTGCGCTTGGCGGCAATACCGCGCTGAATTTCACCGATCGTGATCACGCTCAAAAACAGATTTTGTTCGCTACAACCTGAAAGCCAGTCGGCCACCTCGCGAGCAGGCTGTCGCTTGCGCAGCTCCGAAATAACCACCGTATCGAGCAGGTACATCAGAAGTCGACTGCCCGCGGCACGACCTCACCCCGCTCGAACGCTACATCGTCATGCGGGATTGCCAGCAGGTGCTCGATAAAACCGGGCGCGGCGGCGCGCTCGGCGCGCTCGAGCCGATGGTATTCATCTGCAGCCACGACCACAACCACCTCCTTCCCGCGACGCGTCACGCTCTGCGGTATTCCTGCTAGCGCACTATCGACCACGTGGCTGAAGCGGTTCTTCGCTTCCTGAAGCTGCCAGCTTGCGTGAGCCATCACCCACTCCTATCTAGATTACCTGTCTAGATGCTAGAGCAGTCGGCGCTGGGCGTCAAGCACAGGTGTTGCGACAGCACAGGCTGCCAAAACAGGCAGCCGTTTTTGTTGTTACAACCCAAGTTCACACCACAACTCATCGACGCGCCGCTTGACGTTGGCGTCCATAACGATGGGTCGACCCCATTCACGCGCCGTCTCGCCCGGCCACTTGTTGGTCGCATCGATGCCCATCTTGCTGCCCAGCCCGGCGACAGGCGAAGCGAAATCGAGGTAGTCAATCGGCGTATTTTCTGCAATCAGCGTATCGCGCGCGGCATCTACTCTTGTCGTCAGCGCCCAGATCACTTCCTTCCAGTCGCGTACGTTGATGTCGTCATCCACCACGATGATGAACTTGGTGTACATGAACTGGCGCAGGAACGACCAGACCCCCATCATCACCCGCTTGGCGTGCCCCGGGTACTGCTTCTTCATGCTGACGATCGCCAGCCGATAGGAGCAGCCCTCCGGCGGCAGGTAGAAGTC
>CAJBAP010000236.1 GCA_903950295.1 uncultured Rhodocyclaceae bacterium | reverse complement strand
TCGTCATTTCTTTTCTCCACTGGTTTGAAAGTCTTTGAGGCGCGGCAAGACCGCATGGGCATTGGCGCTGGTTGCTGCCGCTATCTCCACCAGCGGCAAGGCCCGCAATTTTGCCAGTATTTCGGCAATCGGCAAAAGATCGGCCGGCGTATTGCGTGTGCCAGCTTTCCATTGCGGAGGAATATCCGGCGCATCAGTTTCGAGGACGATGCTCTCCAGCGGCAGTGTCGCAGCCAACGCGCGGATGCGTTTCGAACCTTCGAAAGTCATCGCCCCGCCGAAACCGAGCTTGAAACCGAGCTTGATGAATTCATCTGCCTGCTGCCGACTGCCGTTGAAGGCATGGGCTATGCCACCTGCCACCGGGTGGTGGCGCAGATGCTTGAGAATCTTGTCGATCGCTCGCCGCACATGCAACAACACCGGCAGTTCGTGGCGTCGCGCAAGGTCGAGTTGGGCGATGAAATAGCGTTCCTGCAAACCTTCGTCACGATCCGGAACATAATCGTCGAGACCGATCTCGCCGACGGCAACACAGGGACCATTGCGCAAGTGCTCATCAAGGGCAGCCAGATCTTCCTCGCGCGCACGTCCCACATACATGGGATGGATGCCGTAGGCCGGCGCACAACCGGGATACTCGCGGCAGACGCTGGCAACCGCGCCGAAGTTCGCACGCTCGATCGCTGGCACGACAATCGCCGTCACGCCAGCGCCGACTTTTGCGGCAGCAACCACCGCAGCGCGATCAGCATCGAACTCTGCGGCGTCAAGGTGGCAGTGCGTATCAACCAGCACGAAGCTTTGTTCAGGGCTTTGTTTTGTAGGGAGCAGTGGTCAGGCCGAGGCTTTTCCACACCTGCATGCCACCGCGATACCACTTGAGCTTGTGGGCCGGGTAGCCCAGCGCCAGCAATTGCTTGATATTGGTCGGCGACTGTCCGCACCAGGGGCCGTTGCAATAGAAAACCAGCGTCTTGGCGTTTTCGAAATTCCAGAGTACGCCAGTGCGGCTGGCGCCAAATTGCAGGGTAAGAATATCCGCGATGGACTCGGCATCAGCGTGGGCCGGGTGCAGTTTGTTCCACGGCAGATGGATCGCGCCGGGAATGATCCCGGAGCGCACCAACCAGTCGGAGTCGCGCGAATCGATCACCAGCACGCTGTCATCACGACGGGTGATGCGTTGCAGGAAACCCATGATTTCGAGCTCGCCAAGGGTTTCGACTCCCGGCGCGAGCTGCATCGGTTGCACGCAAAATGGCGGGCAAGGCCGGGATGTCATGGCAAAGTCAGGCTCGATCTCGTTGAAATTATCCTGCTCGCGCTGAATGCGCACGAGGCGCCCTTCATGCATCACATCGACATGGGGCTGCTGGGCGGTAATACCCACTGGTTGATCAGCCCATGCTGCGCCGGCAAGAGTCGCAAGCATTGCCAGCAGAGAAAGGCGGCCCATCACCTTACTCTACCTCATCGATCCAGGCCTGCTGGATCGCCTCAAGTTTCTTTTCGCCACAGTGGCTTTCGTTTTCCTCGAAACCCGGCAATGCCATGACCCAGCGCATCAGGTCGACAAAATTCAGTGCCGTTGGATCGACGTCCGGGTGGCGTTCTGCAAGTTCGATGGCGATGTCGAGGCTATCGATCCACTTCATTTTTTTGAATGCCCTTCTTTGGCCATGTTGATCGTGTATTTGGGAATTTCGACTACCAGCGGGATTTCGGTGACCAGCGCCTGACAAGAGAGACGCGAAGTCGGCTCGAGTCCCCAGGCCTTGTCGAGCAGATCTTCCTCGATTTCCTCGGCAGGTTCAAGTGTCTCGAAACCTTCACGAATCACCACGTGACAAGTGGTACAGGCACAGGATTTCTCGCAGGCGTGCTCGATATCGATATCGTTTTCGAGCAATGCGTCACAGATCGAGATACCGGGTGCAGCCTCAATCACCGCGCCCTGCGGGCACAGTTCGACATGGGGAAGAACGATAATTTGTGTCACAGACTT
This sequence comes from uncultured Rhodocyclaceae bacterium, assembly GCA_903950295.1. The sequence continues at coordinate 137 of CAJBAP010000236.1, read as the reverse complement.
ACCTCATCAATTTTCTTGCCGGCCAACGCACGCTGGACGCTCTGGTTCATCCGCCGCGCGGCGAACTCGGCAGTGCCTTTCGACAGCGCATCCATCGCCGCATCAATGGCACGGCGGTCGTCTCCGAGCAGCACTGC
>CAJBAP010000235.1 GCA_903950295.1 uncultured Rhodocyclaceae bacterium | reverse complement strand
TACTGAGCCTGTCCATCGGGGTCATTCACGTCGCGCCGGAACGGTTTTCGACCCATCACCAGGTTTCCTCGGCGGCGGCCACCGCTAAAAAGGAAGCGAAGAAGTTGGTTGGCAACAGCTTGTTCGTTGAGCGACGTACGGTATAGATCGGCTCTTACACTTATGAACACTTTTCCCATCGCCATTTCGGCATGCTTGCTGGCATTTCCTGCAAGCGTCATCGGCAAAGAGATCGCAACGCCAATCAGGGTTGAGTTCACCGCCACCCCTGCACCGAAGTCGGTCAATGAGTTGCTGCAGACCTACAGCGCCTCGATGGCGCGGGTAACGTTCGCCGACGGGAAGCAGCATGACTATCCGCTCTCTTACGTTTCGTTGTTCAAGAATACCGACCGCATTGCCAGCTTGAAAGGAAAGAAATACGCGGCGGCCCAACTGTTCGACGCGAACATGTCACCGATCATGGAGCCCACAGGCGAGCCGGCCATTGCTGAGACGGCTGACGCCAATAGCCTGCTCAAACTCGCCAACAAAGTATTCCTTGTCAATCACTGGGAGTACGACGATGTACATGCCGACGGACAGTTTGCCAACCAGGTGACCGACTGGTATGCCCGTATGCCGATGGGCATGAGCCTCTCGGAAATCACGCAAGGCAGAGATGGTCGCCTGAAGGTAAAAAACCAGAAGCCTGTTGATTTCTCCACCGTCAATGGTGGCTGGATCTTCTGCTTTGGCTCGCAGACGCCATGGAATACTCATCTCGGCGGTGAGGAAGACTATGACCTTTACTTCGTGCCGGGCGAAAAAGAATTCAAAAAGACCACTGCCGGCCTCAAGGCAATGAGCGAGGTCTATTTCCGCGGCAAGAAAGTTGCCAACCCCTATGACTACGGTTATCACACCGAGATCGCCGTCAAGGAAAACGGTGCTTATGCGGTCACCAAGCATTACCAGATGGGGCGCGGCACCTGGGAAATGGCGATTTTCGCCAACGACGGCCGCACCGCCTTCTACGGTGATGATGGCAGCTATTCCGGCCTGTTCATGTTTGTGGCCAACCAGGCCAACCTGCCCAGGGCAGGCGGTACGCTCTACGCCGCCAAGTGGCAGCAGACCTCGCCAGATGGCAGCGATGGCGGCACGGCAGACTTTCGCTGGATCAAGCTGGGCTCCAGCCATTACAACGAGATCAAGGCGCTAATCGACAAAGGCATCAAGATCGACGACATCTTCGAGCTCTCGCTGGCTGAAAAACCCGGCTTGGTGCCGATACGCGCCGGCTCGGCCGAAACGATCTGGCTCAAGCTCAAGCCCGGCATGGAGACAGCAGCAGCCTTCCTTGAGACGCGCCGCTACGCCGCCTATCTGGGCGCAACGACCGAATTCACCAAGGGCGAGGGCGTGGCGATCAACCATGCCGACAAGAAACTCTACTATGCGATGAGCTACATCCAGGGCTCCATGAAACCGAAAGACGGCGGTCCGGTCGACGACATTCGCCTCAAGGAAAACAATGCCGGCGCGACATACACGTTCGATCTCGCCAACGGACAAACAGACACCACCGGCCAACCGATTGCCTCCGACTTCGTGCCGGTGCGCGCCCATGTCGAACCGGCGCTGCTCGGTCGCCCAATCAAGGCCGATGCACTCGGCAACACTGCCGACCCGGAATCCATTGCCAATACCGACAACGTGTTTTTCTCCGAGAAGATGCGCACGTTGTTCATCGGCGAGGATTCTGGCACGCACCAGAACAACTTCGTCTGGGCTTACAACGTCGATACCAAAAAGCTCGCGCGCATCCTCAGCCTCGCTGCCGGAGCCGAATCCACCGGCCTGCAGGTGGTCGAGAACCTCAACGGCTTCGCCTACATCATGAGCAACAACCAGCACCAGGGCGACTGGATCAAGTCGACGCCGATTGATCTAAAAGCGCAGATGGAGCAGCGCGCCGGTGAAATGTGGGGCAAGAACCGCCACGGGGTGAACAACTTCCGGCTCGAAGCTCACGTCGGCTACATCGGCGGCATGCCGGGGTTCAAATAAGCATGATCGATATGCTCCTGCGGTAGCAGGAGCCGTCCCGCCAGCGCCGACTTTTGCAGGATTCATGCGGTGCGCAAGCCGGCAATCGACTGTTTCAGACTTTCCGCCAACTTGGCCATCCGCACCACTTCCTCATTACTGGACCGCAAGGCGCGGTGGTTTTCATCAGCCATATCGGCGATTTCCTGGATGTTGAGCGCGATATCAGCGCTGGCGGTACGTTCGCGCTGGGCAGCATTGACGATATCCGCAACATGATGCGCGCTCTCGTCAGTGGCAAGGCGCAGTTCCGCCAGGGCTTGGACCAATTGATTGACCGTCGTTGCACTTTGGCTGATATCGCGACCACTGCTGTCCATGCTGGTGACAACGTTGCCAATATCGGCCTGCACCGTATGCACCATAGCGCCGATTTCGCGTGTCGAGGTGCTGGTGCGGTCGGCAAGTTTGCGGACTTCGTCGGCAACGACGGAAAAACCACGGCCCGCATCGCCGGCACGTGCCGCCTCGATGGCGGCATTCAACGCCAGCAGGTTGGTCTGGTTGGCAATCTCCTGAATAACTTGCACGATCTTGCTGATTTCACGTGAATGCGACTCCAACTCACGAATGCTGGTGACAGAGGTTTCAACACGCGCAACAATCTGGTGCATTTCATCCATGGCGGCACGGGCGCGATCTTCCTCCTGATGTGCCGACAGGGCAGTTTGTCGCGTGATGGCCGCGGTGGCTTCTGCATGCTCTGCCACTTCGGCAATGCTGACGGTCAGCTCTTCAACAGTCGCGGCAACCCGCTCTACCGCAATGCTCTGCAGTTCCGAGGCCTGAGTGGCCAGTGCACTGGCGCTGCGCATTTCCGTGGCGGCATGTGCGACATCATGAGCCGCAACACGTGTATTACCGATCAATTCGGCAAAGGCTTGCGCCATCCGGTTGAACCCTTCCCCAACGTGGCCGAGCTCGTCTGATGAATTTATCCGGGCACGCGCCCGCAAATCACCGCCCGCCATGGCGGTTGCGGCTTCGGCCAAACCACGCAAGCCTCGCATGATCGACATGTAGGCACTGACAAAGCCAACAGTAATCGCGGCAAAAACCAGGCCAACGATGACGAACACAAGATTGCGTTGGCCAGCAAGCTGGGCTGAACGCTCCTTGATCAGCGTGTCAATATGCTGCGAGAGTGCTTGTGCAATCTGTAGCGAGGTATTCATTGCGGTCTCGGCATGTCCGATAAGCTCGGCCGGACCCATGTCGAAATCCGTCGTTTCGAGCATCTTGGTCGTGAGGGCTTCCTGCAGGCCAAGATAGACCGTATTCAGCTCGCTCCCCAGATTATCCAGCGGCACTTGCAGGCGAGGGTAGTGGCGCGCGGCTTTTTCAAGGTTCTCCAGACTCCAGACCACCAGGGGATCATAGCTGCCGCGCATGAGGGTCAATTCGCCACGCTGGCCCGATTTCAGCCGCTTCTTGGAAAGTGCGGCAACTCCGACCCGTGCAGCTCGGCCGGTGTTATCAATCAGTGTCGGCAGTTTATGGGTCAGCGTATCAATCAATGCCCTGCTGCCCGGGTCGTCATCCAGCGAGAGTCGGCTTTCCTCGTTCAAGGTATCAAGCCGGCCGCGCACTGCGCGGACCAACTGCGTGTGATGTTCGGCAATGGTGGTCTCATTAAACTGGGCGGCAGCAAAGCTATGCCAGGGTTCCGCCACGGCCTCGCGCATTACCGGATCAAGCAGTTGCAGAGATTCCTCCACCGCCGCGCGGCGTGACGGTAGCGCCACACCCAAGCCATCAACCCCGGCGTCGGCCCCTTCGGCGCTGGCAGCGAACAGGTGCAGGTTTGTCAGCAGGCGCAATACGGGAAGCTGCATCTGCAACGCGACATGCTCTCTTTCGAGGGCGGCGATACGTTGCTGGTATTCCCAGAGAATCAGCGCGGTGGTCGCCAGTAAGGGCAGCCCGAATACCAAGGCAGTCGCAACCAGTTTCCGCCGGTAGGAAAGACCACCAACAATGCCCACAAAGAATTCGAGTCGCCGTTTCATTTTCAGCGCAAATGCTAGGCAAGCGATGTGACAGGGAGATGACGGTGACCTGTCAGTCGGATCTGGCCGTTGCTGCGTCGACCCGTATCATCCCCAACGGATGCTGACGGCACCTAGCGCCACCAGCAGTGCGCCGGCAATGCGCCAGCGGCCCATGCGTTCCTTGAGCAACCAGGTACCAAGCAGAGCGGCAAAGATCACCGAGGTTTCTCGCAAGGCGGCAACAGCCGGGATCGAAGCAATGGTCATGGCCCACAGCACGATGCCATAGGAGCCCATGGTCAACACCGAACCCAGCAGCGAGAACAACCAGCGTCGTTGCAAATGGGTGAATGCAGCGCTGCCACGGCGCCAGAAGGCCACACCGAGTACCAGCCAGGCATTGAGGAAGAACAGCCAGAGCGTATAGGAAATCGCATTGCCCGACAGTCGCGCACCAACACCATCGACGATTGTGTACAAGGCAATGACGCCGGCAGTGGCAAAACCATAGCTCAAGCCGGGCTTGCTGACGCCGCCGCGCCGTATCCCGATCCAGACCGGCATCGCAATACCACAAGCCACCAGCGCAATCCCCAGCAGCAGGCCGGGGGTAAGCACATCCCCGGCCAGCGGGGCGGCCAGGGCGACCAGCACCGGAGCAGAACCGCGCATTAACGGATAGGCCAGCGACAGATCGGCATGCTGGTAGGCACGCATTAGCAGCAGGTAGTAGCCGACATGGATGAATACGGTGGTCGCCAGCCACGGCCAACTTGCCCCTGCCGGCAGGGGCATCCAGGGGAGTGTGCAGGCCGCAACGAGGGCACCGGCGACCGACAGGCCGGTGTAGTCGAGAAAGCGATCGGCACTGGCCTTGACGACGAAATTCCAGCCGGCATGCATCAACGCCGACAGGAGCACCAGCAACGCGACCGGCGTGGTAATCACGCCGGCCAGGGTAGCGAGTAGGTCTTGATGTTGGTGAAGCTCTTCATCGCCTCGAGCACCCCCTCTTTGTAGCCGAGGCCGGAATCCTTGATGCCACCGAAGGGCGTCAGTTCGAGGCGATAGCCCGGCACCTCGCGTACATTGACGCTGCCGACGTGCAGTTCATTCACGCAACGCGTGATGACGTCAAGGCGGTTGGTGCACAGGCCCGAAGAAAGTCCAAAGGCGGTGCCATTGACGATGGCAATCGCCTCGTCGAGCGTTTTGAAGCGGATCACCGGCGAGACGGGGCCGAAGGTTTCTTCCTTGACCAGCGTCATTTCGGGACGCACATGGTCGAGGACGGTGGGGGAATACAGCGCACCGCGCCGCTCGTTGCCGAGCAGGAGCTTTGCGCCCTGGCCCACGGCCTCACTGACGCGCGTCTCGAACAGCTTGGCGGCCTCTTCGTCGATGACAGTGCCCATGTCCATGCTTTCGTCGGACGGATTGCCGTACTGCCAGCGCCGACTTTTCTCGAGCAGCAGTTCAACAAAACGGTCGGCTACGCTGTCCTGCACGATCATGCGCTTGACGGCGGTGCAGCGCTGGCCGGAGTTCTTGTAAGAGCCACCCACGGCGAGGTTAACGGCTTCTTCGAGGTCGGCATCGTCCATGACGATCAGCGGATCGTTGCCGCCCAGTTCCAGCACGGTGCGGCGATAGCCGATTTTCGCGGCGATGTACTTGCCGATGGGCGCGCCGCCGGTGAAGGTGACCAGATCGACATTGGGGTTGGTCAGCATTTCATCGGCAATCTCGGCTGGGTCGCCGGTGATGACCTGGAACATGGCGGGCGGCAGGCCGGCTTCGTAAAGGATGTCGGCGAGCAGCAGCGCCGAGAACGGCACTTTTTCAGAGGGTTTCAACACCATGCGGTTGTTGGTGGCGATGGCGGGCACGATCTTGTGCGCCACCTGATTCATCGGGTGGTTGAAGGGCGTGATCGCCGAGATGACGCCCAGCAGCGGATCGCGCTGGGTATAGACGCGCCGTGCCCGACCGTGCGGGGTGATGTCGCAACTGAAGATCTGCCCGTCGTCGTCAAGCGCGGCATTGGCACCAAATACCAGCACGTCGCGTACGCGGCCGGCTTCGTAGCGGCTGTCCTTCTTGCATAGGCCGGCTTCGGCAGTGATCAGGTCACTGATTTCCTCGGCGCGGGCGACAACAAGGTCGGCGGCCTTGAGCAGGATGCGGTGGCGCTCGTAACGGGTGAGTGTCGGCCGGTAGGCGCGGGCAATCTCGAAGGCGCGGCGCACATCCTCGACCGTTGCCTTGGGCACCGTGCCAATGCAGCCATCGGTGTAGGGATTGAACACTTCGATACTGCGTTTACAGTCAATGTGCTCGCCGCCAATGCGAAGGTATTCCTTGCGAAAGTTCATCTATCTGCTCCTGATGAGTATTTCTCTTGTAACGGTTTGGTCATGGGACAGTCATCACGGTGAAACATCCATGGCAAAAAATGCGGGCGTCACCAATCACTCCCATGTATGGCTTGCCATTTTGCAGCTGAAATATTTCAGCTTTATGTAATGCCGATACAGGCAATGTCCGAGGACAGAACATGACCGTAGCCATCGAGATCCGCAAGCTTTTCAAGTCGTTTCCATGCTGCAAGGCACTGGATGACGTCAGCTTGACCATGCATGCCGGCGAGATGGTTGCCCTGATCGGGGCATCCGGCTCGGGCAAGTCGACATTGTTGCGGCATATCGCGGGCTTCATCGCCGCAGATGACGGAGAGATTGCCGTACTTGGTCAACAAATACAGAAGGGCGGCAGGATTGCAAAAGACATTCGACGCCAGCGCGCCGAGATCGGGTTTGTCTTCCAGCAGTTCAATCTGGTCGGCCGCCTGCCTGTCATTACCAATGTACTGACCGGGCTGCTCTATCGGACGCGGCTGTGGCGCAGCCTGTTGATGCGCTTCTCTGTCGCCGAACGCCAGCAAGCCCTGGAAGCTCTCGTGGCCGTTGGCATCGAGCAGACGGCATGGCAGCGTGCAGCCACGCTTTCCGGGGGACAGCAGCAACGTGCCGCATTGGCGCGCTGCCTGGTGCAGGGCGCAAAAGTGATCCTGGCCGATGAACCGATTGCATCGCTCGATCCGGAATCAGCGCGCAATGTGATGGAACTGCTGGCCACGATGAACCGGGAACGCGGTTGCACAGTGGTGGTATCCCTGCATCAGGTCGAATACGCGATCAAGTATTGCACCCGCACGATAGCCCTGCATCGGGGACGACTGGTTTATGACGGTCCATCGGCAGCGCTCACCCCGCAATTGCTCGGTGAACTGTATGGCAGCGATGCCAAGGGGTTGTTCGGCACGATGCCCAACAGCCCAATGCTCAGGATGCCTGCACCACCCACACCTGCCATGTCACTGGCAGCCTGATTTTCCCCACTATCCCCAACACCTCAAGGAGAACTCATGTTCCGTTCGTTCAAATCAATCCTGGCTGCAGTAGTCATGACCTTAGCAAGCTCTGTGCAGGCGCAGGAAATCAAGGAACTCAATTTCGGCATCATCGCCACTGAAAAAGCCGGCGCTCTCAAGCAAATGTGGGAGCCCTTCCTTGACGACATGACCAAGGCCGTCGGCGTCAAGGTGAATGGTTTTTATGCGACTGACTACGCCGGCATCATCGAAGCCCAGCGCTTCAACAAGGTGCAGATCGCCTGGTACGGCAACAAGTCGGCGATTGATGCAGTCGATCGCGCCAGCGGCGAAGTCTTCGCCCAATTCATCGATCTCGATGGCACACCGGGTTACTACTCCTACCTGATCACCCATAAGGACAGCGGCATTACCTCGCTCGATCAGGTGCTGAAGAACGGCAAGGACTACACCTTCGGCATTGGCGATCCGCAATCCACTTCGGGCACCCTGGTCCCGAGCTACTACGTGTTCACCATGAACAACCTTGATCCAAAAACCCACTTCAAGGTCATGCGCCCATCGAACCATGAGGGCAACTTCCTCGCCGTTCTCAACAAGCAGGTCGATGTCGCCACCAGCAACAGTGAGATGACGCAAAAGATGAAAGAAAAGTCTCCCGAGAAACTTGAGCAGATCCGCATTCTCTGGACCTCGCCGCTGATCCCGCGTGATCCATTTGTCTGGCGCAAGGACTTGCCTGCCGACATGAAGAAAAAGATTCAGGACTTCATCGTCGGCTACGGCAAGGACGCGCGCGAAAAGGAAATTCTCAAGAACATGTATCGCCTCGCCGGATTCAAAGCCTCGACCGATGCGCAACTGCTGCCGATTCGTCAGCTCGAACTGTTCAAGGACCGCAAGAAGTATGAGAACGACACCAACATGAGCGAGGCTGACAAGAAGGCCAAGCTGGCCGAGATCGACGGCAAACTGGGCGATCTGTCCAAGCAAATGAAGTAACGCGCTGCTGCCGGGCGCGTGATAGCCATGCTGTCACGCGCCGGTCATTGGCCGCTCACAAATATCATGAATAACACACCCAGTATTCGCGGCGTTCCCTTGCACCCGCCGCCTAGCCATCTATCCACCACCATCGCCTGGGGTGTCCTGTTCGTGATGCTGATCTGGTCGTGGGAGGGTGCTGACATGCGCCCGCTCGACCTGATCAAGTACTCCGGCAACATGAGCATATTTCTCAAGGAATTCTTTCCGCCCAACTTTCACGACTGGCGGATTTACCTCACAGAAATGGTAATCACGGTGCACATCGCGGTCTGGGGCACGGTCCTGGCCATCCTCTGCGCCATTCCCTGCGGCCTGCTCTCTTCTGAAAACCTGGTCCCCAGCTGGGTCTATCAACCGATGCGCCGCGTGATGGATGCCTGCCGCGCCATCAACGAGATGGTGTTCGCCATGCTGTTCATCGTCGCCGTCGGCCTCGGCCCGTTTGCCGGCGTGATGGCGCTGTGGGTTCATACCACCGGCGTGCTCGCCAAACTATTTGCCGAAGCCGTCGAGGCCATCGATCCGCGTCCCATGGAGGGCGTGCGCGCCACGGGGGCCAATGTCCTGGAGGAGATCCTGTACGGTGTGATCCCGCAGGTACTGCCGCTGTGGATTTCCTACTCGCTGTATCGCTTCGAATCCAACGTGCGCTCGGCCTCTGTCCTCGGCATCGTCGGTGCCGGTGGCATCGGCGTGATCCTGCACGAGGTCATCCGCGGTTTCGACTATGCCGAAACGGCAGCGGTACTGATCATCATCATCCTGTCTGTCACCCTCCTCGATCTTGTTTCCGCCCGTATTCGTAACTGGGCAATCTAATCCCCAAGCTCCCATGAAAAACATCCAACTCAACGACATTTCCTACCGCTGGCCGGTTCAACCCGTTGTTGTCGTCTGCATCGATGGCGGCGATCCCGCCTATATCGAACAGGGCATCAAGGATGGCATCATCCCCAACATCGCGCGTTTCATGCGCGATGGCTTTGCGGCCGTGGCCGCTGGCACGGTGCCGAGCTTCACCTGCCCCAACAACATGTCGCTGATCACCGGTTCGCCACCGGCCGTGCATGGCATTTCAGGCAACTATTACCTGAACGATGCCGGTGAGGCGGTGGTAATGACCGGCCCCGAGTTGCTGCGCAGCCGTACCATCCTGGCCGAATTCGCCGATGCCGGCGCACAGGTTGTCTCGATCACAGCCAAGGACAAGCTGCGCAAGCAACTCGGCAAGGATCTTGACCTGACACGCGGCAATATCAGCTTTTCGTCCGAGTTCGCCGATCGCTGTACGCTGGCCGAGAACGGCATCGAAAACGTGCTGGAACTGGTCGGCATGCCGCAACCGGACATGTATTCGATGGACTTGTCGCTGTTCGTCCTCGAGGCCGGCATCAAGCTGCTCGAGAGCGAACGTCCCGATCTGATGTTCCTCTCGCTGACCGATTTCATCCAGCACAAGCATGCGCCGGGTGATCCGGTGGCCAACGAGTTCTATCGGCGCATCGATGTTCAGTTTGGTCGCCTCGCCGCGCGAGGTGCTGTCGTTGCATTAACCGCCGACCACGGTATGAACGACAAATCGAAGGCGGACGGCACACCCAAGGTGATCTTCCTGCAGGACATCCTCGACCGCGAATTCGGCGCCGGCGATACCAAGGTGATCTGCCCGATTACCGATGCCTTCGTCAAACACCATGGTGCCCTGGGCGGCTTCGTGCGCGTCTGGTGCCGTGGCGGCAAGGCGACCCCGAGTGCCATCATCGCTTTGATCAAGGATCTGCCGGGCATCGCCATGGCGCTGACCAAGGATGAGGTTTGTCGTCAGTTCAGATTGCCGCCGGACCGTGAAGGGGATGTGGCCGTGATTGGCGATATCGGCACCGTGATTGGCGCAGCGGCGGCCGAGCATGACCTGTCGAACCTGGCGGATGCCCGTCTG
>CAJBAP010000234.1 GCA_903950295.1 uncultured Rhodocyclaceae bacterium | reverse complement strand
TTCATTGACCACATCGTCACGATCACCCCGGCCGCCGCTGGCGAGATCGTATTCCAGCGCACAGGGGTTACGTGCGGCCGTGACCACCGCCTCGATGGCCTCGTCGGGCAGAGTGGCACGACCGAGGTTGGTATGCAGTACGGTGCCGGTAAGATTGAACACCGGACGCAAGTTCGGGGTCGTCAGTGCCGTCACGCCAGCGCCGACTTTATTGATCAATGAGTCCAGCAGCGTCGACTCATCGGGCAACGGCACACCCGTTTTCACCGCTGCGCGCACCGCAGCCAGGGCGGCGCGAACAACACCGGTGACGACGGCGCGGCCGTGCAAATCCATCAGAGCAATGATTGCCGGCTGGGAAAGCAGGCGGTCGACGGAGGGAAGCTGGGAGAGTGGGTTCATGGTTTCACCCGCACCGGGCAGAAACGAAGATGAGATGGCTTGATTGTAACCAGGTCGGCTTCAGTCGCCCTGAGAAACCCGGAAACTCTGGAAACTCGTCTTCAGGTAATGTCGTTCCGACACGAAGCGATCGAGCAGCAAGGCGTCCCCCTTCGACTTCAAGCTGCCGGTAAGGCGCGCAACCTCTTTGCCCTGGCTGTCGAGAAACACCAGCACCGGACGCAGCTTGCGCGGATTGTAGCGTTTGACCATCGCATGGCGCGGGTCGTCGTCGTCCAGCTGCAGGTCGCCGAAATCAGCGTGGGCGCCAACATAGTTCTTGATAAATTTCGCACTCACTTCGGGGATGCGCAGCACACTCACGGTGTAGCGGCAGGCCCCTCAGTTGGCTTGATCGCCGAAATACAACAGCACATGACGTTCGGGCGTGGCGCGCACCTGGGCCAGCGCGGCAACATCATCTCTGGCCAGCGGCACCACACCATCGAGGTGCTCGGCAGCGGCGGCAGAAAAACCAGCAAGGGCCGTGACAAAAATAACAAACAGGGACAGCAAACGTCTCATTGGAGCCTCTCCTCAGGGGAATACAGGCGCAAGGACCTGATGCCGACCGGGTGCTGACGATTTAAGGGAACCGCCAAGCGGAAGCGGTACCTGGCGCGCAGGGCCGCTTCCGGTGTTGCGTTGCTTACTTCTTCTTGGCGGCTTTCTTGCCTGCAACTGCAGCCTTGAAGGTTGCGCCGGCGGTGAAGCGCGCCACGGTCGTGGCGGCAATCTTCAGCGCAGCGCCGGTGGCCGGATTGCGGCCGGTACGCGCGGCGCGCTTGGATGACTTGAAGGTACCGAAGCCGACCAGAGTGACGGTATCACCCTTGGCGACGGTCTTGACGACGGTGTCGATCACGGCGGAAAGCGCGCGCTCGGCATCGGCTTTGCTGAGTTCTGCAGACTTGGCAATGGCTTCGATAAGTTCTGTTTTGTTCATGATGTCATTCCTGTGTGAGTTAAGGGTCAGCGGTCTGGCAAGCGATTGTACGGCGGCAAGCTTCTTCTCCTTCGGCAATCGCTTGATTGCAATTTCGGCCCGCAGCGCATCCGATTGCGAGCCGACAGGGCTGGATGCTACCAAGTGTCGGGGCTTGTGGGAACAGGTATAGCGTGCCCCTTTACCGTTCAGGTGTTCATGCAATCGACGTTCAAGGTTGGTGGTGATGCCCGTGTAGAGCGAACC
>CAJBAP010000233.1 GCA_903950295.1 uncultured Rhodocyclaceae bacterium | reverse complement strand
TGATCGCCCTGCTGGATACCACGGCCCTGGGCAAGGCTGCGGCGGCGGTGGGCATGTCGTACCGCGCGGCGTGGGGCTTGTTGCGGCGTTGCGAGACAGAACTCGGTCTGCCGTTGGTCCTGATGGAGCGGGGTCGCGGCACGCGCCTGACCGCACTGGGGGAATCGCTGATCAGCATCGATAGCGCAGCACGGACCGCCCTGAGCGCAGCCCACGCCACCTGGGAAGCACGCATGCAGCTGCTGTTGGCGCCGGCGCTGAGTCAGGGAGATAGCCCCGCAACACGATTACGCTTCTTTGCCAGCCACGACCTCGCGCTGGCAGACTGGATCGAACACGGGCGCAAAGTGATGGTCGACGTCACTTGGCGCGGCAGTGAAGAAGCCCTCTCCGCCCTGGGACGCGGCGAATGCGACATCGCCGGTTTCCATGTGCCGGAGGGATATTCTTCAGCCCAACTTGTCGGCTGGCTCGGACGCTGGTTGAAGCGGCGGCTCCATGTCTGCCTGCCCCTGATGCGTCGCCAGCAGGGGCTCGTCGTGGCTAATGGGAATCCTTTGCGGCTCAATTCTCTGGCCGATGTGGCCAGACGCGGCGCACGCCTCGTCAATCGCCAGCGCGGATCCGCCACCCGCAACCTGATCGATCAACTGTTTGCCGCCAACGGCATCGACCCACAAGGCATCGACGGCTACGCGCATGAGGAGTTCACCCACGAAGCGGTTGCCGCCACCATCGCCAGCGGGCAAGCCGATGCCGGATTCGCCATCGAAGCCGCAGCCGCACGCTATGACCTTGCCTTCATCCCGCTGGTCACCGAGCGTTATGGCCTGGCGATGGGGGCGGCAATGGCCAGCAGCGAGACCGGTCGCGCACTCCTCAAACGGATTGGCGGCAACACCTTCCGCCAGCGCTTGCTGGCGCTGCCGGGCTACGATCCCCTCCCCGTTGTTGCTCCGGGCGAGTGGGAAAACTTCCTTGCCGGGTAGCGGGCGCTTTCAGCCGCCCCCGCGTTGCATGGCCAAGTCCATGCGCGCCAGCATGGCGGCTTGCTCCGCAGTCGTGCCACGGAGGAATTTGATCGTCACATGCAAGCTGGGCAGGGTGATGGCCGCGATAACCCGGGAGATGCCCGGCGTGAGTGAGATTTCCATGGCAGCCCCGCCGTCATCGACACGCAGAACATTGTTTATTTCCACGACAAGCCCGGGAAAAGCCAGCGCAAGGCCGCGCCTGAATTCATCCGGGGTCGCCGAAACCTCTCTTTCCAGCATGTCACTCCTCATTGCCCACAAAATATTGCGTGGCATGAGCGCAGTCTAACGGGACATCCCGGATAATTCCCCCATTCGTCCCAACCAACACACTCCCCAATGCCATGAGCCTGATGCCCTTTGAAGCTGCCAAGTCGATCCTTCTTGCGTCCGCTCAAGCGGTCGAGGAAATCGAGTTCATCGATCTAGCCCTGGCCTTTGGGCGCGCCTTGGCCACCGACCTGGTTTCGCCGCTGACCGTGCCCCCATTTTCCAACTCGGCAATGGATGGCTACGCACTGCGCCTTGCCGATCTTCCTGCACCGGGAACGCGACTGCCAGTCAGCCAGCGCGTGGCAGCCGGCAGCGTCGCCCTGCCCCTGCAACCCGGCACAGCAGCACGCATTTTCACCGGGGCACAGTTGCCTGAGGGCGCCGACACAGTTGTGATGCAGGAATTCTGCTCTCAGGAAGGTGATGTGGTAACGATCAACACGCTACCGCAGTTGGGAGAATGGGTACGCCTGGCCGGCGCCGACCTTCAGGCAGGACAGGTGATCCTCAGGGCCGGTGACCGCTTGTCTGCCGCCGCTCTCGGTTTGGCGGCCTCGGTCGGTATCGCCACGGTTCCCGTCAGGCGGCGTCTGCGCGTCGCCATATTCTTTACCGGCTCGGAATTGACGATGCCAGGAGAACCCCTGCCTCCCGGCCACATCTACAACTCGAACCGCTACGTCTTGCATGGATTTCTCACCGATCTGGGGGCGGAGATCATCGACCTCGGCATCATCGCCGATGAACTGGAAGCGACACGCGCCGCCTTGCGTAATGCGGCGGCCGCGGCAGATGTTATCGTCACCAGTGGCGGCATGTCGGAAGGCGACGAAGATCATGTGACGACGGCCCTCAAGTTGGAGGGACAGATCGATGTCTGGAAGATTGCCTCCAAGCCCGGCAAACCACTGGCTTTCGGTACCGTCATCAACGGTGACCGGCGCGCTGCCTTCATCGGCCTGCCCGGCAACCCGGTATCGGTCTGGTCCGGGCTACTGACGCTAGTCGCTCCCTTCCTGCGCCGCTGCCAGGGGTTCACTGCAATCGAGCCGGATCGGCAGACATTGCGCGCCGACTTCAGCTACACCGTGAAGGGAAATCGCATGGAGTTCGTCCGTGTCCGCCGCAACAATCAGGGGGGGCTGGATGTCTATCCGAATCAGGACTCTTCAATAATCTCGTCTGCGGTCTGGGCAGATGGGGTAGCCGCGATCCCGGCAGGAGCCACCATTTCACCCGGGGACATGGTCAGCTATCTGCCCGGCCCCGGCCAATTACCCTGAAGCTATCGCGACATGGCCAAATATGCAGCTTGATGCAACTTACTTCTTTTGCTAGGCTGATGA
>CAJBAP010000232.1 GCA_903950295.1 uncultured Rhodocyclaceae bacterium | reverse complement strand
CGATACGGCCAGGTCAGACCCATGATGGCATCGGGGAACTTGCCGCCGTCCTTGGCGTACATCTCCTTCAGCTTGAGGAACAGGCCAGCAATGATCTCGCTGTCGCCCCTCGACTCGCCCGGACCATCCGCCGCCTTCCAGTGCCACTGGATGACGCGGCCGGAGTTGGTGAATGACCCGGTCTCCTCGGCAAACAGGTTACAGGGGAGGCGAAAAACTTCAGTCTGGATCTTGGACGGATCGACCTCGTTCAACTCACCGTAGTTCTTCCAGAATTCCGAAGTGTCGGTCGCCAGCGGATCGATGACCACCAGGAACTTCAGCTTGGCCAGCGCGTCGCCCACCTTCTTCTTGTTGGAGACGGATGCCAGCGGGTTGAAGCCCTGGCAGACGAAGCCATTGATCTTGCCCTGGTGCATCTTCTCGAAGATGGCCAGAGTGTCGTAAGCACCGTCAATCTTCGGCAGCCAGTCGTAACAGAAGTCGTTTTCCTTGGTAGCAGCGTTGCCATACCAGGCCTTCTGCAGACTGGTGAACCACTTCGGCAGATTCTGGCCGAAGTTCATCTGGCCGGGACGCAACAGCTTCGGGGTCAGCTTCTCCAGGTAGGTCTTGCGGTCGACATGCGCATCGGACGGCGACGCCAGGTAGCCCGGCAGGTTGGAACCGAACAGGCACATGTCGGTGATGCCCTGCACGTTGGCGTGGCCGCGCAGCGCATTGATGCCGCCCCCCGCCATGCCCATGTTGCCGAGCAGGGTCTGCACGATCGCCATGGTGCGGATGTTCTGCGAGCCCTTGGAGTGCTGCGTCCAACCCAGCGCGTAGAGGATCGTCATGGTCTTGTTGGGCGCCGCCGTCTCGGCGATCATCTCGCAGACCTTGAGGAACTGGTCCTTCGGCGTGCCGGTGACCTTGCTGACCATCTCCGGCGTGTAGCGCTCGTAATGCCTCTTCATCAACTGGAAGCAGCAGAACGGATCCTGCATCGTCTCATCGACCTTGACGAAGCCATCCTTGTCCAGCTGGTAGTTCCAGGTGGCCTTGTCGTAGCTGCGCTTCTCGGCGTTGTAGCCGGAGAAGAGGCCATCTTCGAACTTGAAGTCAGAATTGATCAGGTACGTCGCGTTGGTGTAATGCTTGACGTAGTCATGGTGAATCTTGTCGTTCGTCAGCAGGTAGTGAATCACCCCACCGAGGAAAGCGATGTCGGCACCGGAACGAATCGGCGCGTAGTAATCGGCAACCGCCGCAGAACGCGTAAAGCGCGGGTCGACGACCACGAGCTTCGCTTTCCTTTCCTTCTTCGCTTCGATCGCCCACTTGAAACCGCAGGGATGCGCTTCGGCGGCATTACCGCCCATCACCATCACGAGGTCGGCATTTTTAATGTCGACCCAATGATTGGTCATTGCACCACGCCCAAATGTCGGACCCAGACTGGATACCGTGGGGGCGTGTCAGATACGTGCTTGTGTGTCGATCGCGACGGCGCCGAGGCCGCGCAGAACCTTCTTGGTGAGGTAACCACCTTCGTTGTTGGCAGCGGAGGAAGCGAGGAAGCCGAAAGTATTCCAGCGATTCACCGTCACGCCCGCCGCATTTTTCTCGATGAAGTTGGCGTCGCGGTCGGTCTTCATGTGCTTGGCGATGCGCGTCAGCGCGTCATCCCAGCCGATGCGTTTCCACTCATTGGAGCCGGGTTCGCGCACTTCCGGCCACTTGAGCCGGTTCGGGCTCTTGACCATGTCGAGCAGGCCGGCGCCTTTCGGACACAGCGTGCCGCGATTGACCGGATTATCGGGATCGCCCTCGATGTGGATGATGTCCGCTTTCGAATTCTTGGACTTGTCGCCCGTGGTGTAGATCAGTACCCCGCAACTGACTGAACAGTACGGGCACATGTTGCGGGTTTCCGTGGCGCGGGCGAGCTTGAAGCTGCGCACCTCGGCCAGGGCCGGCGTGGGCGAGAACCCCATCAGGGCAATACTCGAACCACTCAAACCGGCGCCGCAGATCTTGAAGAACTGCCGCCGTGAGACTTGCATTAAACGGATCTCCTATCCAGATAATCGGAAACTCCGAAGGCCTTGCTTCGGACTCTTCTTGCTATTGATTGCAAGTTCTTGATAAAT
>CAJBAP010000231.1 GCA_903950295.1 uncultured Rhodocyclaceae bacterium | reverse complement strand
TGATCACACCACCGCGGTCCGTCTGGCCCACAGCCTCAAGGGAGCGGGAGCAACACTCGGTGCCCTGCAGCTGGCTGAGATGGCGAAGCGACTCGAAATGCAGTTGCGGTCAAGCCCGGATGCGGCCATCCCGCTGGAGGCCCTGAAACCGGACATGGATGCGATTCAACATGAGTTCATGGTCATCGCAGCGGCCCTGCCTGCCCCGCCGGCGATGAAAGCCGCACCGCTAGATGCCACCCCAACCGATCCGGATACCCTGCGGGAAATTCTTGAGACCCTGGATACCCGACTGGCGGAAGGTGATATCAGCGCGAGTACGCTGTTCCAGGAGCACGCGGGACCGCTACGTACAGCACTGGGGACACACTACGAGGAGGTCGCCCACCTGATCCGGCAGTTCGACTTCGTGTCGGCGCTGGAATCACTGCGCGCCCTGCAGCCCGGACCCCGGGCCCACACAAATATTTGATCCAGAGCAAAAATAACTATCACAAGGAGGGTAAGCTGGCGCCCATGTCGCAGTGCAGCATGAGGTGATCATGAACGAACACGATACTATCCCGACCGTCCTGGCCCGTCACGGCAACGACGGCACCCGGTTGATGCAAATACTCCGCGAAACGCAGGAAGCACTTGGTTGGCTTTCGCCGCAGACCATCACCGCCATAGCCAAGGGCGTGGGCTGGCCGCGCGCCAAAGTCGAAGGCACTGCCGCCTTCTACAGCTTCTTCCACACCCGTCCGCGCGGCAAGTATTGCGTGCTGTGGTCCGACAACATCACCGACCGCATGCTGGGCAACCACGATCTGATGATGCATCTGTGCGAGAAGCTCTGGCTCGAACCTGGTCGGCTCTCGACGGACGGCCTGGTGAGCGTGAATACCACCTCGTGCACCGGCATGTGCGACCAGGGCCCGGCACTTCTGGTGAATTACCGCACAGTCACCCGCATGGACATGGCGCGGGTTGAGCAGATGGCCGAATTGATCCGCACCGAAACGCCACTTGAGCAATGGCCGGCAGAATGGTTCCGCGTCGAGGACAACGTGCGCCGCGCCGACATCCTGCTGTCAGCCAACTTTGCACCGGGCTCGGCGCTGCGCGCAGCCGTTGCGCGGGCGACCTCCGACGGCATGGTCGCCTCCAACGACCGCTCGATGAAGGAGTCCCTGCCGCACGGCCTGGTTGGTCCGATGGCCATGCTCAATGAAATGCGCCTGTCGAACCTGCGTGGCCGGGGCGGTGCCGGATTCTCGACTCGCCTGAAATGGGAAGCCTGCCGCAACGCACCACTCAAGGAAGGACAAACCCGTATCGTCGTCTGCAATGCGGATGAGGGTGAGCCGGGTACCTTCAAGGATCGCGTTCTGCTCAGTTCGCACGCCGACCTTGTGTTCGAAGGCATGACGGTCGCGGCCTACGCCATCGGCGCCACCAAGGGTTTCGTGTATCTGCGCGGCGAATACCGCTACCTGCTCGAACCACTCAACGAAGTATTGGAACGCCGCCGCAAGGCCAACCTGCTTGGCCGGAATATCCTCGGTCTTCAGGGTGCCGACTTCGATATCGAGATCCATCTCGGTGCCGGCGCCTATGTCTGCGGCGAGGAATCAGCGCTGATCGAATCGCTCGAAGGCAAACCCGGGCGTCCCCGTATCCGCCCGCCCTTCCCCGTCACCAACGGTTATCTCGACCAGCCGACCATCGTCAACAACGTCGAGACCTTCGCCAGCACGGCCCTGATCGCCCTCAACGGCGGTGAATGGTTCGCCCGCATCGGCACCAAGCAATCGACGGGCACCAAAATTCTCTCGGTGTCGGGCGACGTCGAACGGCCCGGCATCTACGAATATCCCTTTGGCGTGACAATCCAGCAGGTGCTCGACGATGCGGGTGCGCGCAATTGCGTGCAGGGCATACAGGTTTCCGGCCCATCGGGCATCACGCTGTCGGGCGACGAAACCAACCGCCGCATCGCCTTCGAGGACACGCCCACCGCCGGTGCGATGATGGTGTTCGACTGCAGCCGCGACATGTTCGAGGTGGCTCGCAACTTCGCCCACTTCTTCGCCCACGAATCCTGCGGCTTCTGCACCCCGTGCCGCGTCGGCACGCAGGTGGTGGCACGCCTGATGGACAAGCTGGCGATGAATCGCGGCTCACAGTACGACATCAACGAGATGTTCAAGATGCATCGCCTGATGCAGGGCGCCAGCCATTGCGGGTTGGGCAACACCGCCTGTAATGCGCTCTTCGACACGTTGACCAAGTTCAAGCCGGCCTACGAGCGGCGCCTCAAGTCGCTGGAATTCGAGCCCGCCTTCGATCTCGACGCCGCATTGTCGCAGGCCCGCCAGATGACCGGTCGTGACGATGCCGGCGCGCATTTGAACAACGAGGCATGACACCATGAGCGAACAGAACACATTCCTCCTCGACGGCGAAGAAATTCCCTTCACCCCCGGTCAGACGGTGATGGAAGCAGCCAAGGCAGCCGGCAAGTACATTCCGCACCTGTGCTGGCACCCGGAGTTCAAGCCGCACGGTTCATGCAAACTCTGTACGGTGAAGATCAACGGCCGCTTCGGCTCATCCTGCACCATCGCGGCAGCCGCTGGCCTGAATGTCGAAAACCGCACGGCCGAGCTCGATGACAAACGGCGCACACTGTTGCAACTGCTGTTCATCGAGGGCAACCACTTCTGCCCATCCTGCGAAAAAAGCGGCAATTGTTTGCTGCAGGCTACGGCCTACGACCTCGGCATGATGACGCCGCACTTCGATCACTTCTACCAGGATCGCCCGGTCGACGCCTCGCACCCGGATGTGATGCTTGACTTCAACCGTTGCATCCTCTGTTCGCTGTGCGTGCAGGCCTCAGAATATGCCGATGGCAAGAACGTCTTCGTCATGGGCGGGCGCGGCATGCGTGGCCGTCGCATCATCATCAACAGCGAGTCGGGCAAGCTCGGCGATACCGATTTCACGGTAGATGACCGTGCCGCCAGCATCTGCCCGGTGGGCGTTATCCTCAAGAAACGCGTCGGCTTCGCCGTGCCTTACGGAGAGCGTACCTACGACAAGGCGCCAGCATCCGTCGTGGAGGTAACGAAATGAATGCGCCCACCCTGAAACCCATCAAGCCCAAGCTGCGCGTTGCGACCACCTCGCTGGCGGGTTGCTTCGGCTGCCACATGTCCTTCCTTGACATCGACGAGCGCATTCTCGACCTGCTCGATCTTGTCGAATTCGACCGTTCGCCGATCACCGACATCAAACATTGCGGCCCCTGTGACATCGGCCTCGTTGAGGGTGGCGTCTGCAACGCAGAGAACGTGCATGTACTGCGCGAGTTTCGGCGTAACTGCAAGATCCTCGTCGCCATCGGGGCCTGTGCGATCAACGGCGGACTGCCGGCGCAACGCAACCACCTCGACCTGCGCGATATCCTCGCTGCGGTCTATGAGACGGAAGGCGGACTCGCCAGCGGTGTTGTCATCCCCAATGATCCGGAATTGCCGCTGCCGCTCAACCAGGTGCATCCGATCCATGAGGTAGTGAAGGTCGACTACTTCCTGCCGGGCTGCCCGCCTTCGGCTGATGCCATCTGGAAATTTCTCACCGACCTCATCGCCGGGCGCACACCGCACCTCGGCCACGGTCTGATCCATTACGATTGATTCACCCGAGGTTCGCCATGCCCTTCGCACTCGAAACCGCCCCCCACCCCGAAAATCTGAAACGCGTCGCGATCGAACCGGTATCGCGCGTCGAAGGTCACGGCAAGGTCACGATCCTGCTCGACGACGACAACCGTGTCCAACAGGTGCGCCTGCACATCGTCGAGTTTCGCGGCTTCGAAAAGTTCATTGAAGGTCGGCCCTACTGGGAAGTGCCGGTCATGGTGCAGCGCCTGTGCGGCATCTGCCCGGTCTCGCACCACCTCGCCGCCTCGAAGGCGATGGACCAGATCGTCGGCGCCACGCTGACGCCCACCGCCGAAAAGATTCGCCGCCTGATGCATTACGGCCAAATTCTGCAATCGCATGCCCTGCATTTCTTCCATCTATCCTCGCCCGACCTGCTGTTCGGCTTCGGTTCGGATGTGGCCAAGCGGAACATCGTCGGCGTCATTGCCGCCGTGCCGGAAATCGCCAAGAAGGGCGTGTTGCTGCGCAAGTATGGCCAGGAAGTGATCCGCATGACCTCGGGCAAACGCGTGCATGGCACCGGTTCAATCCCTGGCGGCGTTAACAAGTCGCTGACGGCCGAAGAGCGCACTGCGCTGCAAAAGGATATCTACCAGATGGTTTCCTGGAGCCGCGAAGCGGTACAGATCATCAAGGGACTCTTCGAGCAAAATCTCGAGTTCTACAACGGCTTCGGCCGTTTCACCGCCCATAACATGGGACTGATACGTGCCGACGGCGCGATGGATCTTTACCACGGCGGCCTGCGCGCCCGGCGCAGCGATGGCAGCACACTGTTCGACCATTTTGATTACAGCAGCTACTGGGATGTCATCGTCGAAGACGTCAAGTCGTGGAGCTACATGAAGTTCCCCTTCTTCAAATCGATGGGCAACTCCGACGAGGGCTGGTATCGCGTCGGCCCACTGACGCGTGTCACGCAGTGCGATTTCATCCCAACACCATTGGCCGACAAGGAACGCCAGGCCTTCATGGCCTTCGACAACGGCAGTGCCACCGGCGCCACGCTCGGTTATCACTGGGCACGCATGATCGAGATGCTGCACGCCGCCGAAGCGATCAAGGATCTGCTGCACGACGACGACATCTGCGGCAGCGACCTCGTCAACATCGGCCAGCGCCAGGACCGTGGCGTCGGCGTGATCGAAGCACCGCGCGGCACACTGATCCATCACTATCGCGTCGATGAGAACGACCAGGTGACGCGCGCCAACCTCATCGTTTCGACCACGCACAACAACCAGGCAATGAACGAGGCGATCCGCGTCGTCGCCATGCAGCACCTCGATGGCCAGGAACTCACCGAAGGACTGCTCAACCACATCGAGGTTGCAATCCGCTGCTTCGACCCCTGCCTCTCCTGCGCCACCCACGCACTCGGGAAAATGCCGCTCGAAGTTGAATTAGTCGGCGCTGGCGGGACGGCACTCGACCACATGACACGCAACATGCACGGCGCTTGCAGCAGAGATTAGTTCAAAATGAGGGCGCCGATCCTGATTTTTGGCTGGGGCAATCCCAGTCGCGGTGATGATGCGCTCGGGCCGCTGTTTATCGACCGTATCGAAGCCATGGGCTTGCCCGGTGTGGAGTGCCTTACCGATTTCCAATTGCAGGTAGAGCATGCGCTCGACCTGCAGGATCGTCGGCGCGTCCTGTTTGTCGATGCCAGTTTCGATGCCGCGCCACCCTTCGCCGTCAGCCGACTCGCCCCGGCGCGTGACGCCAGTTTCAGTACTCATGCGATCACGCCGGAGGCGGTGATGCAGGTCTACGCCGACCTGCATGAGGACGAACCACCCCCATGCGATCTACTGGCCATTCGCGGCGAAAGTTTCGAATTGGGTGATGGCCTGAGCGCTGCGGCCACCTCACATCTCGCAGCCGCACTCGAGTGGGCACGCGCCTGGCACACCCGGTAAGTTTTTGACACCCAACAAAAAGGCCAGCCTGCGGGCTGGCCTTTTTGCGTGATACACGCAGACAAGAAACGTCTTACTTCTTCTTGGCTTTCTTGCCGGCCACTGCTGCCTTGAAGCCCGTTCCGGCAGAGAATTTCGGCACGGTCGTTGCGGCGATCTTGAGCGCCTCACCCGTCTTGGGGTTCTTGCCAGTGCGCGCTGCGCGCTTGGCCGATTTGAAAGTACCGAAGCCCACCAGAGTGACGTTATCGCCCTTGGCAACTGATTTGACAACTGCATCGATCATGGCGGAAAGCGCACGCTCGGCAGCAGCCTTGGAAATGTCGGCAGCTTTTGCGGTGGCTTCGATAAGTTCAGATTTATTCATGGGTTTGGCTCCTTAGGTTATGGTGTTTTGTGTTTGTACAGAAAATTCCGTGTCAAGCAGTCGTGCTGATAATGGTACCCGTCTTTTGCCCTTGTGCATTAACCACGGGCTTAGGCTGCTCAGCACGCTCTGGACGCTCGGCGCGCTGGGGCGGTGCCGACTGCTGCGCTGGCGGTTGCGGTGCGCTCGCAGCCATCGCCTCACTCTTCTCCCGCGGACGTTCTACCGGCGGTTGCTGAGGCTCCTTTGCCATTACAGGCTTCTGCTGCTGCACCGCACTGGTTGCAGAACTCACCGAATTAATCGCCATACACCCTCCCGCTTATATCAACTATTCACGCCGTGGTATTCACCACAACCCCAGTGATTTGTCCCGATGTATTCATCACCGGCGGGGACTCGACCGGCGCCACTGCCTTGACCGCCTGCGGCGGCGCTGGCGTCTGTGACACATTTTGCCGTTCGCTCGCCTGGCTAACCGTATTCGACAGGCTGGTCTGCATCTCCTCTACCGACCGAACCATCGCCAATCCCTGTCGCGCCTGACCGGCCGTCGCGCTCGCCTGAGCAGCCTGCACGTTCAGAGAGCGGGCATCTTCATTCGCGCTCTCCGCCACACGCTGCGCATCGGCGGCACGCGCCTGCAAAGTACGCGCGTTGATCTCCGCTCTATCCGCGTTTTGTCGGGCTTGTCGCAAACGCAACTGCTGCCACCCCGCTTGGGTAGCAGCTTGTGCGCCCGCAATGGAAGATGAACTAGCAGCCATTTTGATTAACACCAGAATCCAAACCTACGCAGCCAATATAGCTCCAAAACATTGACAAAACAAGGCACAAAGACGCGGGCGTGAAGGAATTCAAATCAAATATCCTGACGCTGCCGGTCTGCATGAAACCAATGTGTCCCGGCCAGGCTTTTAAGATGGTGGTAATCGACCTTGCCGGACCCGAGCAGCGGCAGGGATTCGACCACGTGGATATTTCTTGGCACCGCAAGCTCCGGATACCCCATGCCGCGTGCGGCAGCAGAAAGTTGATCGCGGGTCAGAACGGAGTCGGTGGTAAATAGCACGATGGCTTCGCCGCGCCCAGAATCGATCACACAGGTGGAAGCATGTGCGGCGTCGGCTGACACCTTGTGGGCGAGGATCTCGGCCACCTCAAGCGAGACCATCTCGCCCGCCACCTTGGCGAAGCGCTTGAGCCGCCCTTGAATACTGAGGAAACCTTCGGCATCGATGGCCACAATATCG
This sequence comes from uncultured Rhodocyclaceae bacterium, assembly GCA_903950295.1. Next base: position 3,919 of record CAJBAP010000231.1, on the reverse strand, counting down.
CCGGTGTTGTACCAACCCGGGCCAACACTCGAATGTGCTGGTTCAATGACCCCGGGACGCTCGGGAAAGTAATACCCCATCAGCAGGTTGGGCCCACGCACGTGTAACTCGCCGCCGCGTTCGATCCCCTCCACGGGTAACAGATGCGCCTCGATGCCGGGAACGAGACGCCCGACCGTACCGGGTCGGTTGCTCTCCGGCACATTGCAGGACAGTACCGGGGCAGTCTCCGTAGCACCATAGCCCTCATAAATGTCGATAGCGAATTTTTCCTTCCAGATGCTCCGCGTCAGGTCGGTCAGTTTTTCTGCACCGGCAACGACCAGGCGGAGCGTACGCAGATCTTCCGGGGTGGCGTAACGCGCGTAGTTCATCAGAAAAGTGCTGGTGCCGAACAGCAGCGTTGCCCCCTTCTCGCCGATCAAGCGGGGAATCTCCTTGAAATGCAGCGGACTCGGGTAAAAATAAATCCGGGCGCCGGTAACCATGCCCAGCAGGGTCCCCGCCGTCAGGCCAAACGAGTGGAATATCGGCAGGCAGTTGAATACCACGTCAGCGCGCGAGAACGCCATGAGTTGCTGTATCTGCCAGACGTTGGCCAGCAGGGCACGATGCGACAACACCACCCCCTTGGGTTTGCCCTCCGAACCTGACGTAAACAACACGACTGCGGGCGCTTCTGGATCCTTTGCCGGCACGGCCTTTTCGGGAAACCATAACGCGTAGCCGAGGAGCCACAACTTGTCCCTCAGGCCGAACCCTGCCCGCAGGTCTTCCAGATAAATCAGTTCCTCATCTGTCAGGCCTGCCGCCTGTTGCTCCAGTCCGGCCTTCTCCAGAAACAGATGCGAAGTAAACACACGCCGGACGCCCGCAGTGCGGCAAGCCGCCTCCATTCCCTCTGCACCCGCCGTATAGTTGAGCATGCAGGGCACACGGCCAAACGCCGAAAGTCCGATCATCAAGGCCACCGAAGCCGCCATGTTGGGCAACAGCACTCCAACATGTTCCCCGGGTCGGGTAACCCTGGCCGCCAACCGGCCCAGCGCCAGCGTCATCCTGAGAATTTCGCCGTAGCTGTAGGTGCCCGGCTTGAGATCTTCCCATTGCCCGGGAGTTCGCGACCCATGACGACGCGCCGCAGCGACCAGCGCAGTAAACAGCGTGTCACTCGTCTCAGGTGCGGAAATCTCGAGTGGAGATGTCATGACCTGCTCGACTTTTCTGTGCAATCAGCAGTGTCTTATTTCAGCCAGCAAACCGGTCGGCCGTATGCGGTCACTTGACGACCAGCAGGCTGTCGTCCCAACTGGGGTGCTTCGCGAAGCCAAGCAGGTTGGCCGTGGTTGCCGCCATGTTCGAAAGACCTGCCGTATCAGTCTGATTGAGGCCCAACTTGCCACCGGTCACGTTGTCATAGAGGATCAATGGCACCGGGTTCAAGGTATGCGCAGTCTTCGCCTTGTAGCTGCCATCCGGGTTGGTCTGTGGCTGCTTGGTTTTCTTGTCAATTTCGACCATCTCGTCGGCATTGCCGTGATCTGCGGTGATCAGAGCGACGCCGCCTGCTTTATCGATCGCCGGCAACAAGCGCGACAGGGCCAGGTCGACGGCCTCGATGGCCATCGTCGCGGCGCGAAAGTTGCCCGTGTGTCCGACCATGTCACCGTTGGCGAAATTGCAGCGCAGTGTCCTGTACTTGCCCGTTTGCAGGGCAGCGATCATCGCATCGGTGATCTCCGCTGCTTTCATCCACGGCCGCTGTTCGTAGGGAACAACATCACTCGGCACCTCCTGCCAGGTTTCGCCTTCGAACTTTCCGGAACGGTTGCCATTCCAGAAATAAGTGACGTGGCCGAACTTCTGGGTTTCCGAGCAGGAAAACTGGGCGATGCCCGCCTTGGAAAACCACTCGCCCGTCGTGTCACGAATCGCCGGCGGATCGACCAGAAACCGTTTTGGCAGTTTAAGGTCGCCATCGTATTGCAGCATGCCGGCATAGGTGACCTTGGGCATTCTCACCCGGTCGAATTTGTCGAGGCTTGCCTCCTCGAAGGCCCGGGTGATTTCGATCGCACGGTCACCGCGGAAGTTGAAGAAGACCACCGCATCGCCATCTTCGATCGTGCCGATCGGCTTTCCCTGCTCCGCGATAACGAAAGCCGGCAGGTCTTGATCGATCGTACCGGGGAACCGCTCGCGCAAGGACTTGATTGCAGTGACGCAATCGGGAAACTGGTCGCCCTCGCCCAGCACATGAGTGCGCCAACCCTTCGCCACCATAGGCCAGTTGGCCTCATAGCGATCCATCGTGATGTATTGGCGACCACCACCTGAAGCGATACGCGCATCGAAGTTCGTCGTATTGAGACTGGCCAGAAAGGCTTCGAAGGGCTCGACATAGTCGAACGCACTGGTCTCTGGCACATCGCGCCCGTCAAGCAGCACGTGGATGCGCACCGTCGGGATGCCATCGGCCTTGGCTTGGGCCACCATTGCCTTGAGGTGGTCAATGTGGCTATGCACATTGCCGTCGGAAAACAGACCGATGAAATGAATCACGCCGCGGCCAGCCTTGGCCCCCGTCACAACCTCCTGCCAGGCCTGCCCCGACCAGATCGCCCCGGTATGAATGGCATTGGCCACCAGCGCTGCGCCTTGCGCATAGACCTGTCCAGCCCCGAGCGCATTGTGGCCGACCTCTGAATTTCCCATGTCATCATCCGAAGGCATGCCCACCGCCGTGCCGTGCGCGCGCAGCCGGATGTTCGGATAGCTGGCGAACAGGCGATCAAGGGTGGGCTTGCGTGCTGCGGCGATAGCGCTGCCGATATCGTTCTTCGGTAGCCCGTAGCCATCTATCACGATCGTGACTACGGGGCCGCTAATACCGGGAAAGGCAGAATACTTTGTGAGCATTTTCAATTCCGATGAAATATGTTGGGTCAGGTGCGGATTCTCGCACTTGCCTATCTTGGTGCCGAGAGGGGGACTCGAACCCCCACACCTTGCGGCGGCGGATTTTGAGTCCGCTGCGTCTACCGATTCCGCCATCTCGGCTACCGAACGGGACGCGTAGAATGCCGACCCGACTGGAAGAGCGCGCATTATCCGCAAAACCCCCCATCACCGCAACCGATGAAACTGACCCTCGACGATTTCGATTACCTGCTGCCGCCGGAATGCATCGCGCAGGCGCCACTGCCCGAGCGCAGCGCCAGCCGCCTGCTGGTGATGGCTGCGGATGCGCTTGATGATCGCCGCTTCAGCGAATTGCCCGACTTTCTTTTACCCGGCGACCTGCTGGTAATGAACGATACGCGCGTGCTGCATGCGCGGCTTTTTGGGCAGAAATCCACTGGGGGACAGGTCGAGGTATTGGTGGAGCGGGTGACGGCCGACGATACGGTGCTGGCACAGGTGCGCGCCAGCAAACCACTCAAACCAGGGGGATGCTTGCGGCTCGAAGATGCCTTCGACGCCGAAGTGATCGGGCGAGAAGGCGAGTTTTACCAACTGCGTTTTCCCGCAGATGCGCTTGAACTAATCGAGCACCACGGCCGCCTGCCGCTGCCACCCTACATAGAGCGGGCAGCCGCCAATGCCGACGAAGAACGCTACCAGACGATTTTTGCGCGCGAACGCGGCTCGGTGGCCGCCCCGACGGCCGGACTCCATTTCGATGCCGCCCTGCTGGAACGCCTGCGCAACAAAGGCATCAGCATTGCACATGTTACCCTCCACGTCGGTGCCGGCACCTTTCAGCCGGTGCGGGTGCATGATCTGTCCCAGCACCACATGCACCGCGAACATTTCCATGTACCGCAGGCAAGCGCCGATGCGATTGCCGCGACCCAAAAGCGCGGCGGGCGCGTCATCGCCGTGGGCACTACCACGCTGCGCGCCCTTGAATCCGCCG
>CAJBAP010000230.1 GCA_903950295.1 uncultured Rhodocyclaceae bacterium | reverse complement strand
TTGTCGAGGCCGGCGGCGAGGCCGATGCGATTGGGGAAGTCGATGTCCATGACACGGGTCGGGGTGTCGGGTAACGGGCCGCCACCAGGAACAATTGTGCCGATGGTGCGCATGCCGGTGATGGCCAGTTCATGCGCTGTTTCGGGGTCGAGGGCCAAGACGAAAGGTTTGACGAGGCAGTAGGGAAGCATGGTGGGCATTCTACCGGCGCGACGGCCGGCCTGATAATGATTATGCGGCGCTATGCTACGATCAGGCGCGGCTATGGTATTGCTGTAGCCGTAATGACAATGGAGTGGATTCGATGCGCAAGCTGGGTGTGTTTCTTTTCCTGCTGCTGATGTGGTCGGCAGGCAATGCGGCGGATACGGCGGCTTTGCCGCCGGTCAGGGTCTATGTGCCAAAGGTATGCCTGGCCTGCATCGAATGGGCGGAGTATCTGCGCCAGAACGGTTTTACGGTGACGCTCGACGATACGCAGGACATGGCAGCGGTCAAGCAGCAGCATCGCATCACGGCCGAACTCGAGGCACGCCATACTGCGGTGGTCGGGGGCTACTTTATCGAAGGGCATGTGCCGGCGGAAGATGTCAAGCTGTTGCTGCTGGAAAAGCCCAAGGCGCGTGGTCTGACGGTGCCCGGGGCGCCACGCGGTGCGCCGGGGCTCGATGTACTGGCGGGCACCGGTTGCGAAACTGGGTGCACGATGCTGGAAGGCGATGGCGCGACGAAAATCGTGCGCCGCGAAATGTTTAATACCCTGTTGGTTGGCAAGGACGGCAAAACCAGCGTATTTGCGCGCCACTAATGGTCAGCGTAGCCCGCTACTGGGGGCGAGGAATTCCCCGAACATGCCTTGTGCCCAGGCGATATCTTCGCCGCGTGGTTGCGGATCGCGTTCGACTTTCATCTGCGGCATGATTTCGCCGTCGCCACGGATACGGTAGTTGGACACGATGCGGATTGCCTCGGGCGGATCGTATTGCGTTGCGATGTGACAGAGGCTATCTGGCAGCGTGCGCGGGGCGGTTGTGCCGTGGGCCTGAGCGGCGATTTGCTGTGCCACGATGCGACCTTGGCGGCTGGCCATTTGTCCGCTCTTGGGGTAGTGGCCGAATAATGGTGAAACGCGGTCGATCATGTCGCCGATCATGAAAATACGTGGGTCGGCGACAGCGGCGAAGCTGAGTGGATCAACTGCTGCCCAGCCGCTTGGCTGTTTGTTTGCTTGTTGGCCGATCAGGTCGGCCTGCCAGGCCAGCGTGCCAGCTTGCTGGGGTGGCATCAGGATGGCGTCGTCGAAACTGAAAGTTTCGAACTCGGTTTTTACCGTGCGCTGGTGCGGATCAACGGTGAGAACGGCAGTTTGTGCGCGATAGTCGATGCGCTGGGGAAACCTCTCGTGAAAGATGCGTTGAAATTCCTGAAAGGGTGGATTGGGATCGATGATGATCAGTCGTGCGGGGATCTTGCGCGCCTCCAGCCAGCCGGCGATCAGGGCAGCCCGTTCGTACGGTGCCGGCGGACAGCGAAAGGGTTGCGGTGGCACGGTCATCAAAAGGTCACCGCCCTTGAAATGCGCCAATTTGTCGCGCAGGATCTGAAATTCCGTCCCGGGGGTGTAGGCGCTGGGATAGTGCCGACTCGTATAGTTTGCCGTCTCTAGGTCGTCGCCGAACCAGGCGGTGTAGTCGTGGCGGATGCCGACCGCCATGACCAGCCAGTCGTAATCGAATGGACCGGCACGGGTGATCACCCGACGTGCGTCGCGCTCAATGATGCTGACTTCGGTTTGTACGAAGCGGTAATTCCAGGTACGCGCGGCGGCATGGTAGTC
>CAJBAP010000229.1 GCA_903950295.1 uncultured Rhodocyclaceae bacterium | reverse complement strand
CTCGGAGCGTTATGTCGGTGGCATCGAGAAAGGCCGCCCTCCCTATGAGGCAGGTTGCTCGGCCAAAGATACCGATTACATGCACGTGATCAACTGGAAGAAGGCTGCCGAACTGGTCGCCGCCGGCAAGGCCAAGAAGATCAACGGCCATGACGTGCTGATGATGGAAACCGCTATCAAGGAAGGCATCCTGTTCCTGATTCCGGAACCCAAGTCGCCGCACGGCGTCGATGTCACCCCGGACGGCACGATGCTTATCGTTGCCGGCAAGCTCGATACGCACGTTTCGGTCTATTCCTTCGAGAAGATCATGGCTGCCATCAAGGCAGGCAAGTTTGAATCCAAGGATCCGTACGGCATCCCGGTGATCGCCATGAAGGACGCGCTGCACACCCAAGTGTCCCTTGGCCTCGGCCCCTTGCACACCCAGTATGACTCCAAACCTTGCGTTGCCTACACCTCGTTGTACGTGGATAGCCAGGTCGCAAAGTGGAACTACTGCGAAGGCAAGGTGCTCGACAAGATCAGCGTGCACTACAACATCGGTCACCTGATGGCCATGGAAGGCGATACCGCCAAGCCGGCCGGCCGTTATTTGGTTGCGTTGAACAAGCTGGCGATCGATCGCTTCGTGCCAGTGGGCCCCCTGCATCCGCAGAACCACCAGCTCATCGACATCAGCAATGACAAGATGCAACTGCTGTACGACATGCCCCTGCCGCTGGGCGAGCCGCACTACGCTGTTGCCATCGATGCCAAGAAGCTGAAGCCGGGCGTCCGCTACAAAGTGGGTACCGACAGCCGCACCGACAAGCCGCATCCGGGCAAGGTGCTTGCCGGCGAAGAGAAGACCGTCAAGAAGGGCAATAAGGTCGAAGTCTTCGGCACGCTGATCCGCTCGCACATCACGCCGGAAACCATCGAAGTTGATGTCGGCGACGAAGTGACGATCCACCTGACCAACCTCGAGCGCGCCCAGGACGAAACCCACGGCTTCACCGTGTCGACCTTCAACGTGCATGCCTCAATCGAACCGGGCAAGACCGTCACGGTCAAGTTCAAGGCCGACAAGGAAGGCGTCTATCCGTACTATTGCACGGAGTTCTGTTCCGCGCTGCACCTGGAGATGATGGGTTACCTGTTGGTCAAGCCGAAGGGCTGGAAGGCGACCAAGACCGAACTGGCCAAGGGTAGCTATACCGAAGCCGAGTACAAGGCAACCGTGAAGAAAGTGGCTGACACGCAGGCAATCATCGACTCCGTCGTGGCCTACATCACCAGCGTCAACTACAAAGACTTCCCGGATGTCGTGGCGATGGTTGAAGACGCTTTCGACCAACTGGGCAAGACCAAGGGACTGAAGGAAAAGCATGAAGGCTTCGCCGCCAAGAAGGATTGGGAAAACGCCAACCTGTGGGCCGAGCAGATCTGGCAATACCAGGTCAAGACTGCCGACCTCGGTCTGCGTGCCAAGACCTATCTTGAGCAGAATGGTGCCAAGCCAGTTGCCAAGTAACTTGATTTAATTCAAGGAAGTCATCGGGGGGTGGCAGTACGCTACTCCCCGTTTTCTTTTTGAGAAAGGAATGACCATGAAACAAACCCTGTTGATCGCCGCCGCACTGGCGGCTGCCACACCAGCCCTCGCCCTTGATGGCGCCAAGCTATTCCAGGAAAAGACCTGCTGGTCTTGCCACGGCAAAGATGCCAAGACCCCCATCAAAGGCATGCCGTATCCCAAGCTCGCCGGCCAGAACGCCGCCTATGCCGAGGCGCAGATGAAGGACATCAAGAGTGGCGCACGCAACAACGGCCAAACCGCCGCGATGAAGGGCGTGATGGGCCTCGTAAATGACGAGGAAATCAAGGCGCTCGCCATCTATCTGTCGACCTTGAAGTAAGCTTTCGATCGGCCGGTTGAGGCATATCAATGCCTGCTGATATACCTTCCGCTATAATCAAACCTTTCCAGAACAAATAAGGACGCAGACATGAAAAAGCTTTTGCTCCTGGCCATTGCGGCCGCACTGATTCCCACCACCGCTGCTCTAGCCGGCCCACCCGCGCCGAAGAAGGAAGGCATCGAGGGCAAGGACTACAAATGGAATGCCCAAGAGGGTGAAAAGATCGAGGCCTTGCAGAAAAAAGGTGACGCGAAGGCCGGCAAGGAGGGCTACGAGATTTGCGGTGCCTGCCACCTGCCCTCGGGCGCCGGCCGCACCGACGGTACCTTCCCGCAGTTGGCCGGCCAGCACACCACCGTGCTGATCAAGCAGATGGCCGACATCCGCGAAGGCCTGCGCGACAATCCGACCATGTACCCGTTCGCCAAGGAACTCACCGACGCTCAGGAACTCGCCAACGTTTCTGCCTACATCGAAAAACTTTGCATCCCCGTCGATCATGGCATGTATGAAGGCCCCGACGCCGCCAAACAGGTTGCTGCGGGCAAGGACCTGTACGAAAAGCAGTGCAAGGAATGTCATGGCGCCAACGGCGAAGGTCTGAAAGAGAAGTTCTATCCCGTCATCGCCGGCCAGCACTACAAGTACCTGCTGCGCCAGATGACCGACATTCGCGATGGCAAGCGCCGTAACGCCAACCCCGACATGGTGAAGATCATCAAGCCCTACACCAACGAGCAACTGGTGGCGATCTCCGCCTATCAGTCGAGCCTGTCGATGCCCGGTTCGATGTGCAAACCCAAGGCGGGTGCGGCCAAGAAGAAGTAAGTATTTGTCGTACCGGCACCGCCACCTCCCCTGATGGTGCCAACCCTGCCCGCCAAGTGCGGGCAGGGCCTCATGAGAGCAGAGAATCGTCATGCAAGCACAAGATAGACAAAACAAGCTGATAGGTGGCCTGACCCTGATCGCCCTGGTGGCGATGATTGCGGCCTACTTTGCCCCGATCTGGTGGGTTTCGCTCACCGCGCCAAACTACCCGCCCGATGCCTTCCCCGATGGCATTCGCATTCACTTCCATTTCAACGGTGTCTACAACGGCTGCAAGGCAGCCGGCAAGGGCACCCGCATGGCGAACGAGATCATCCAGAAGGATCTCTCCCACGACGACGAGCGTTACAACCCGGTTCTCGACGCCAAGAAAAACGTCGACAAGAACGCCGAAGGTCTCGATTGCGTCCACGAGATGAACACCATCAACCACTATGTCGGCATGTTTCCCATCGCCACCGGCGCACCCGTGGAAAAGCCGCTGGCCAAGTTCTTCTTCGGCTTCTTTGCCGTCATGCTGCTGGCCTTTGCCTGCACGCGCCAGAAGTTGCGCCTGGTCATTCTCGCGATCGGTTTCACCGCCGTCGCCGCCTGGGCCATCGTCGACCAATTTGTCATGGGTCATCTTGCCACGCATGTGGCCGCCTATGTGCAGGAAGCCGGCACCTTCTTCAAGGAACCGGACAAGATCAAGGTCTGGGGCGACAACGTCACCCTGATCACCACTATTGTGATTGTGTCGCTGATTGCCATCATGGTCATCGTTGTGCTTGGGGTCTGGAAGATTCGTAGTTTCCAGCTGCTGCTGGCGCTGGTACCCGGCCTGCTGCCACTGTTCTTTGTCCTTGAATATGCCGGCTGGCTCTGGTTCTTCGGCCACAACATGCACCCCTGGGGCGCCTTCACCGTCAAGCCCTTCATGCCCACCGTATTCGGCGAGGGCAAGGTGGCGCAGTTCTCGACCTTCTCGTATCCCTACTGGGGCTATGCGCTGCTGCTGGTGGTATTCGTCTGCCTGATGCTGGCTGTGCTGATGCGCCGCAAGCAATTGCGCGAACAGGCCGAGGGCTAAGACTTATGCCGCGCTGGCGCGCGCATCTGCCACGCCTGTTGCCGGGCTTGTTGCTGGGCGCGTTCTCACTATTGGTAACCGCCCAGACACAAGAAGAAATCGGCTGGCGCGGAGAAGTCGGCGCTGGCGGGACGGCAAAACAGCAGGCTTCGGCACCGGATTTGTCGACCGCCCCGCGCGTCGGCGTCGACCGACCCAAGCCACAGTTCATGCTGCACGAGCGCAACAAGCGCGTGCATGGCCTCAAGCCATTTCAGCCGCTGGTGGATGCCGCCCCGGCGGGTTCGGTGTTGAAACCGCCACCTGGCAGCTACGCCGGCCCGGTAGTCGTCACCAAAAAGCTCACCATCGACGGGGGTGGCCGGGTCACCATTGATGCTGGCGACAGGGGCACGGTATTTTCACTTGAAGCAGATAATTCAGTACTACGCGGTTTGCATCTCACGGGATCCGGCGATTCACACGACACCGATGACGCCTGCCTCGATGTGCGCGCCCATCGTGCCACCATTGAAAATCTGAAGATCGACAATTGCCTGTTCGGCATCGACCTGAAGCAATCGAGCCAGAGCATCGTGCGCAACAATGCTATTGAATCCAAGAAGCCGCGCGACCTGGGCGTGCGCGGCGATGGCCTGCGCCTCTGGTACAGCAACGACAACATGGTTGAAGGCAATACGATCACCGACTCGCGCGACATGGTAGCGTGGTATTCGCACCGCAACACCTTCCGCAACAATGTCGGCATGCGCAGCCGTTACTCGATCCATTTCATGTTCGCCAACTACAACATCGTCGAAGGCAACAAGTTCCACGACAACGCAGTGGGCGTCTACTTCATGTACGCCGAGGGTGGCACGGCGAAAAATAACCTGATCTCCCACGCTACGGGGGCGGCCGGCATGGCCCTCG
>CAJBAP010000228.1 GCA_903950295.1 uncultured Rhodocyclaceae bacterium | reverse complement strand
TCGATGACGACGTTGAAATCGTTCGGCAGATCCTTGCCGGAGGGGACGTTGTTGAGTGCCACGGTATGCTCCTGCAGAAAAAAGGAAGATTATAAGCGCATCAACTCAGCTTGCTTCGAAGCCGGCATCGTCGATGGCAGCGCACAACGCCTCCCGTGTGACCTGGGCAGGATCAAATTCCACCGTTGCCTGTCCTGGCGTCAGTTGCACCTCGGCCTTTACCACGCCAACCGTCTCACTCAATACTTTTGTCACGCTGGCCGTGCAGCCACCACAGGTCATGCCGCCCACCCTGATTGTCGTTGTTTCCATTTTCAGTTTCTCCCGGATTTCCACCGTTTCAACAGCAAGGAATTGCTCACCACCGACACCGAACTCATGGCCATCGCCGCACCAGCGACCACGGGATTGAGAAAGCCGAGCGCCGCCGCCGGAATGCCGAGCACATTGTAGATGAAGGCCCAGAACAGGTTCTGGCGAATCTTGGCGAGCGTGGCGCGTGACAACGAAATGGCGTCGGCGACACCATTGAGGTCATCGCGCATCAGCGTCACATCGGCAGCTTCCATCGCTACATCGGCGCCCGCGCCCATCGCGAAGGAAACGTCGGCCGCCGCCAGTGCGGGTGCGTCGTTGATGCCGTCGCCGGCCATGCCAACAATCTTGCCGGCAGCCTTGAGGGCGGCGACGTGGGCGGCCTTGTCGCCCGGCAGCACACCGGCTTCGAAACGCGGCACGCCCGCCTGCGCCGCGATGGCCGCAGCGGTTGCCGCATTGTCGCCGGTGAGCATCACTACCTCCACGCCCAATGCTTGCAGACGCATGACGGCGGCGCGCGAACTCTCCCGCAGCGGATCGGCGACAGCGATGACGCCGATGACTGTTTCATCGACGGCAACCGCGATCTGGCTGCCCTGCACAGCGCTTGCGGAAGTGCCAAGCCAGTCAGGCGAACCGACACGCACCCGCTGCCCGCCCACCATGCCGCTCATGCCCCTGCCGGGAATCGCGGTAACGTCCTGCGGTGTTTCGAGAGCCAGCCCGCGTGCCTTTGCTTCGGCCACCAGCGCGGCAGCAAGCGGATGCGTCGAGCCTTGCTCAAGGCTTGCGGCAAGTTGCAAGACTTCTTCCGCCGTCCTGCCAGCGCCGACTATTTCGACCACCTTCGGTTTGCCCTGTGTCAGCGTACCGGTCTTGTCGACCACCAGTACATTGATTTTTTCCGCCAGTTCCAGCGCCTGCGCGTTGCGGATGAGGATGCCGGCTTTCGCACCCAAGCCGGTACCGACCATGATCGCCGTCGGCGTCGCCAAGCCAAGTGCGCAGGGGCAGGCAATCACCAGCACCGCAACAGCATTCACCAGCGCGAGGGTGAAATCATCCGCAATCATCCACCAGGCAACGAAGGTGACGAGCGCGATGAATGTCACCACCGGCACGAAGATGGCCGCCACCTTGTCGGCGAGCCGCTGCACTGGAGCTTTCGATCCCTGTGCCTGCTCGACCAGCCGGATGATGCCGGCCAGCAGCGTATGAGAGCCGACACCGGTGGCCTTGCAGCGCAGCAGGCCATCGCCATTGACTGTCGCCGCAAATACTTTATTGCCCGGCCCCTTCGTCACCGGCAGACTCTCGCCGGTCAGCATTGCCTCGTTGGCGCTGGAGTTGCCCGATAGCACTTCGCCATCCACCGGCACGGCTTCGCCCGGCCGTACCACCACGACATCGCCCGGGATCAGGCTGGCCACTGGCAGTTCGACAATTTGATCACCACGTTCGACAAATGCGGTCTGCGGCTGCAACTTCATCAGCGACTCGATGGCGGCAGATGTTTTCGCCTTG
>CAJBAP010000227.1 GCA_903950295.1 uncultured Rhodocyclaceae bacterium | reverse complement strand
GGAGTTGGAGCAGCATCGCCACCATCTTGAGCAGTTGGTGAAAGAGCGAACCGCAGATCTGATTCAAGCCAAGGAAGCCGCCGAAACCGCCAACATCGCCAAGAGCGCCTTCGTGGCCAACATGTCACACGAGATCCGGACGCCGCTCAATGCCATCACCGGCATGGTGCATATTCTGCGCCGTGGAGGCGTGACACCACAACAAGCCGACAAGCTTGGCAAGATCGAAAATGCCGGAACACACCTGCTCGAAATTATCAACGCCATCCTCGACCTCTCGAAGATCGAAGCCGGCAAGTTCTACCTGGAAGTAGGCTTGATCTGCGTCGAGGAAATGATCGAGAACGTCGTCAGCATGATGGGTGGCAAGGCCAAAGCCAAAGGCCTCGATCTGGTTCTGGACGTGCCCGCCATGCCTGATGGCCTGCTGGGCGACCGGACGCGTCTGCAGCAGTCCCTGCTCAACTACCTGACCAATGCCGTCAAATTCACGGCAACTGGCAGCATCACCTTGCGGGCAAACGTCGTTGAAGACCATCCCGACCATGCCCTGCTGCGCTTCGAAGTCGCCGATACTGGCCCCGGGGTTGCCCCGGAGGCCATTCCCCGCCTGTTCTCCACCTTCGAACAGGCCGACAACTCGATCAGCCGGCGCTATGGCGGAACGGGACTGGGACTTGCCATCACCCGCAAGCTTGCCGAACTGATGGGTGGCACCGCAGGCGTCATCAGCGAAGAAGGCCGGGGCAGCACGTTCTGGCTGACCGTCCGGCTGCGCAAGAGCGCCATCGAGTGTGGCACGGTCAGTGCCCATGCCGTGACCAATGCCGAAGAAATACTCAAGCGTGACTATGCCGGCACCCGCATTCTGCTGGCCGAAGATGAGCCGATCAACCGCGAGGTGACACTCTCGCTGCTGGATGATGTCGGACTGATCGCTGATACGGCCGAGGACGGGTTGGAGGTGTTAAAGCGGGTCGGTGAAAACGACTATGCGCTGATCCTGATGGACATGCAGATGCCCAACATGGATGGTCTTGAAGCCACCCGGTGCATCCGGCAGCTTTCCGACAAGCGCCAGATGCCCATTCTCGCCATGACGGCGAATGCTTTTGCGGAAGACAAGGCCAGATGTTTCGAGGCCGGCATGGACGACTTCATCGCCAAGCCGGTCATCCCAGAGACGCTGTTCATCATCCTGCTGCGCTGGCTGTCAAAATCGCAGCATTAAACAGCGGATCAACCGCAGGATTGGCTGCTTGGCCGATGTCAGAATAGCCACTGCAGGGTCTTGAACTGGCGCTCCGAACTATCTCGGCGCGAGGATTTCCAGAGCGATCTCGATGCTGTCTGAGCGGGTCGTGAAACCCTGCCGACTCGTTATGAGGGATAATCCTGCGGTGGTTTTGTAACACTTCTGCACAATCAACAAGGGAACGCACATGTTCAGCAGCCTGATGCCGCACCGCAAGGAATTTTTCGATCTACTCACCGCGCACGCCGATCGCGTGGTTGCCGCCGCTAATGCCACCCTCCGGCTGGTCAACTCCCTTGGCACAAACTCGAATGACCTTAATGAATTGATAAAAGAAGTCGCCCTGAATGAAACCAGTGGCGACAAGATCAAGGCTGACATGATCACCCTGCTCCACAGGTCATTCATCACCCCCTTCAGCCGCGACGAGATCCATACGCTCACCCTGGAGATCGACAAGATCCTTGGCGCCTTGCAGGATGTCGCCAACGCCGTCGGCATGTACCACCTGACCGATTCCACACCCGAATCGCGTGAATTGGCCTCTCTGGGTGCCGATGCGTGCCTGCGACTCAACCGCGTCATCACCACGCTCGCCAACAAGGAACATGCCAAGGAAGCCATCAATCTGTGCCGGGAAATCGAAGCCATCGAATCCAAGGCGGACAAGGTGCTGAAAAAAGCCGTCACCCGGCTGTTTGCCGATGAATCACAGATGTGGAACGCCATTCGCATGCGGGAATTTTATTTTCTCCAGGAGAACGTACTCGACTACTGTCAGGAGGCCGCCCGGACGGTCGAAGAAATACTCATCGAAAACTCCTGACCGGAAAACGACATCATGGAAGGCTTGACCATCAGCATCTGGATTCTGGGCATCCTGATTTTCGTCGGCCTCGCCTTCGATTTCATGAATGGCTTTCACGATGGTGCCAATTCCATCGCCACCATCGTCGCCACCGGCGTTCTCACCCCCAAGCAAGCGGTTCTGTTTGCCTCCTTTTTCAACTTTGCCGCCCTCTGGGTGTTTCAACTCAAAGTGGCCGCCACCATCGGCAAAGGCACCGTCGATCCAAGCTTCGTCGATTACTACGTGATTTTCGGCGCCCTCTGCGGGGCACTGGCCTGGAACATCATCACCTGGTACTACGGCATCCCCTCCTCCTCGTCGCATGCCCTGATCGGCGGTCTGGTGGGCGCGACCCTGACCAAGGCCGGCAGCATTGCCCCCATCGTCTGGAGCGGCTTTGGCAAAACCCTGCTGTTTATTATTCTCTCGCCTCTTATCGGCTTCATGATGGGCGGGTTGCTGATGGTGCTGGTGGCCTGGATGTTTCGCCACCGAACCCCCGTGCAGGTCAGGCGCTGGTTCAACTATGCACAAATCTTTGCCTCTGGTGCCTATAGCCTGGCCCATGGGGGCAACGACGCGCAAAAAACCATCGGCATCATCTGGCTGCTCCTGATCAGCGCCGGCGTGGCCACCACCGACGTCGCGACTCTCCCCAACTGGGTAATCTATGCCTGTTATTTCTCTATCGCATGGGGCACCTACCTGGGCGGTTGGCGTATTGTCAAAACCATGGGCACTCGTATCACCAAACTCAATTCAGTAAGCGGTTCCTGCGCGTCGATGGGTGGTGCCATCAGTCTCGGCCTGGCCACGCTGGCCGGCATTCCGGTATCGACCACGCACACCATCACGGGTGCCATTGCCGGTGCCGGTGCTGCGCACAACATGAAACGGGTGCGCTGGGACATGTCTATCAATCTGGCCATCGCCTGGATCCTTACCATCCCGGCCAGCGGACTGATCGCGGCAACTTTCTGGTGGCTTGGCACACAGTTCATGTAAATGATGGAACATCCAAACACATCCAACTCCAGAGAGGGCGAAAGCCCATTCAAGGGTAAAACCGGCCTGACCCGCGTCTGGAACGCTTTGCACTATTCAATGGCAGGCCTTTCAGCGGCCTATCGCCACGAAGACGCTTTCCGCCAGGAAGCCTGGTTGGCGCTGATCCTGATACCGGCAGCATTTTTCACTCCGGCCAGCACACTGGGCAAAGCCATCATGATCGGCAGCGTACTGCTGGTGCTGATCGTCGAACTCCTCAATTCCGCCATCGAGGCGGTAGTCGACCGTGTCTCGCTCGAGCACCACCACCTGGCCAAACGCGCCAAAGACATTGGCAGTGCCGCTGTACTGATCGCGCTGATCAATGTCAGCGTGGTTTGGTCGCTCGCACTGCTCGGCTGACCGCTCCCATCCCGCTGTAACCAGCCCCGGCTGGATTCTGTGCGCCGTCCCGCCAGCGCCGACTTTTTTCTTCCACGCAGTATTTTCTTAATATATTCGATTATCAGAATATTCTTATATTCTTTGATCTAGCTCAAAATAAACTGCTAAAAGAGGCATAAGTTACTGCCTGCGTGAAAACAGGTTTGCCGATGGAGGTTGGCGACCTGTCCTTACAAACACTTTTCAAGTCGCTACAGGGGGTAATCATGTTGAAACTCATCGGCAGTTTTTTCGCAGGCGTAGTTGCTGTCGCCATTATTGGCTGGAACATGATGGGCGGAATGATGTTCAATGAGCGGGTGAGCCCCTTCGGTCTGGAAGAAACTGTGGCGCGCATCCAGCAGAATATCGAGGGCACCGGCAAGGGCTGGGCGCTCGCCGGTCTGCGCTTCCCGGCCAAGGCCGTACAAGCGGACGGCGGCAACGCCCTGCCGGTGATCATGGTCGAGGCCTGCTCCACCAAGTACTCC
This sequence comes from uncultured Rhodocyclaceae bacterium, assembly GCA_903950295.1. The sequence goes on along the minus strand of CAJBAP010000227.1, from coordinate 954 downwards.
GGCCCGATCCTCAATGAGGACAGCGTCAAATTCCTCTCCATCCTGATGCCCTGCAAGATCTCCATTTACAAGAAGAACGATGGCAAGGTCTATATCGGCACCATGAATGCGGCCCTGATGGGTCCGATGTTCGGCCCCTTGGTTGGCGGCATCATGAAACAGGTTGCCGAGGATCAGCAGAAATTTCTGGTGATGGATCCGTCCAAGCCGACGCCGCAGATCATTTACCCGAAAGCGGCTGGCGGCGGTGCCACCGGTGGCGGCGGTAGCGGTTGCTGAGCGCAGACACCGGACAGCAGAGGAGATCACCATGAGATTCAGTCAAATAATTCTGGCGCTTCTGGCGGGCCTGAGCTTCGCCGCGACCGCCAACGAACCACCGGCAGCGCCCGCCGGCGCGGCTCCGGCAGCACCGCCCAAGGCCATAACCAGCACGGCGGACCACAGCAAGTTCAAGGAACTTCAACAGGCCTTCAAGTCTGGTCCCGAAGTCACCAAGGCCTGCCTGTCCTGCCACACCGAGGCGGCCAAGCAGATCCACAAGACCAAGCACTGGACCTGGGAATGGGTTAACCCGGAAACCAAGCAGAAGCTCGGCAAGAAGCACGTCATCAATAATTTCTGTACGGCGACGTCCTCGAACGAGAAGTTCTGCGCATCCTGCCACATCGGCTATGGCATGGAAAACGCCAAGACTTTCGACTACACCTCGGAGTCCGCGGTCGACTGCCTGGTCTGTCATGACACCACCGGTGCCTACAAGAAACTGCCAGGACTTGCCGGTCATCCGACCTACAAGGACATCGAGTTCCCGCCAAAATCGGGCAAAACCGCCAAGGCCGTCGACCTGCCGAAAGTCGCCCAGAACGTCGGCAAGACCAGCCGCGACACCTGTGGCGCCTGCCACTTCTTTGGCGGTGGTGGCGACGCGGTCAAGCACGGCGACCTCGACAG
>CAJBAP010000226.1 GCA_903950295.1 uncultured Rhodocyclaceae bacterium | reverse complement strand
TTGAGCAAAAGTCGGCGCTGGCGGGACGGCATCCGTGGTCTTGCCCAATCGCACGGTGAACCAGAAGGTGCTGCCTTGTCCCATCGTGCTCTCCACGCCGACAGCGCCACCCATCAACTGCGCCAACCGCTTGCTGATGGCCAGTCCCAGTCCGGTGCCACCATATTTTCGCGTCATCGAACCGTCGGCCTGCTCGAAGGCGGTGAAGAGTTTTTCTTGAACCTCGGCAGCAATGCCGATCCCGGTATCCTGGATTTCGAAACGCAGCAGAACATCCACTCCACTTTCCTCGACCAGCCGGACACGCACGGTGATCGCCCCCTGTTCTGTGAACTTGAGGGCATTACCGGTGAAGTTGAGGAGGATCTGACCCAGCCGCAGAGAGTCGCCCAGTAGCGTGAGGTGGGCAAGCTCGGGCGCCAGGTCGACGCGCAGCTTGAGCCCCTTGTCCACGACCCTGAGCCCAATCAGGCTCATGAGGTTTTCCAGTATTTCGCCGAGCGTGAAGTCTGTCTGTTCCAGCGTCAGTCGATCAGCTTCGATCTTGGAGAGGTCGAGGATGTCGTTGATGATCCCGAGCAGGCGGTCGGCGGCGCCCTTGGCCTTGTCGAGTTGATCCAGCGCCTTGGCATCATCCACCCGTCGCCGCGCCAGCGTAATCATGCCCATGATGGCGTTCATCGGCGTGCGCAGCTCGTGGCTCATGTTGGCGAGGAAGGTGCTCTTGGCCCGGCTCGCCGCTTCGGCAAATTCCTTCGCGGCCCGCAACTGCTCCGTGCGTTCGGCAACGATGCCTTCAAGCTCGTCGGCCCGCCGGCTCTCGGCTTCGCTCAGGTCCAGCAGACGTGCTCGCATGGTGTTGATGGCGCTGGTCAGTACCGTCAGCTCATCATGCTTGCTGGGTTCTTTGCGCTGCAGCGACAGGGCCGACGTATCGGGGGCATGTGCCTGATCCAGAGAAAAGCGGGCGACCTGCTCGAGATGGCGGCCGATCAGCCGGTAGAAGATGAACAGCATGAATATGGCAATCAGCAGGATCGTGATGCCATTGGTGAGCAACAACATGAACAGGCGATCCAGTCTGCGCTGATCGGCATTTGCAAACGAGGCAGAGACCATGAGCTCACCGATCGCCTGCACCTTGCCGCGATGCATGCGCTGCAGGGAAAAGCTGCGTGTCATGCCAGCGCCGGTCAGCGATTCGCCCTGGCTCAGCAGCGGTTTGCCATCCACCCTGATTTCAGCCATGACGATGTCGGGCAAGCGCGTGATGCCATGAAGTTGGGTCTCCAGTCGTTCCTTGTCCATGACCCAGAGATTCTCGACGGCGCTATCGACATAGGCCGCCTCGATCTGCTGCATGCGTTCATCAATCAGTCGCAGGTCGTGCCGGTACGCTATCCGCAGTTCGGCTGCCGTCATGAGCAGGGCGACCATGGAACTGAAGAGGATGACATAGGCCGCCAGCCTGAACGCCAACCGGCCTGGCTGCAGGACAATCTTCAGCATTTCAGATCAGTGTGCGTAAGGTTTCAAGGTATTGTCAAAGATACGCTGATAGGTGCCATTCTGTTTCAGCTTGAGCAGCGCTGCGGCGACTTGTGGCACCAGCGCCGCATGCTTCTTGTGCAAATACATGTACATCTTGGTACGGACCAGCGGCGGCTCGAGCACTAGCAGCTTGAGGCCCATGGTCCGAGACTTGGCAAGTCCCTGCCAGCGTTCGTAAAGGGCGACGTCGGCACGGCCCGTTTTCAGGAGGCCAAAAAGCTGATCGACATCTCGCACCAGCGTGATTTCCTTGCCCTTCGGTACATTCTGTTCGAATACCTTCCAGCCGATGATGTAAGTCACCACGTATGGGCTCAGGGACTCCCAGTTATCGGTGGTAAAGCGCGGGCCGGTGGTGGTGGCGACAAAGTCGTTGACGACAACTTCCTCGGGGACGCGGATCAGGTTCGGGTACTGTTTTTCAAGGCCGGCCACGCGCATCGCCAATCCATCCTCCACACCCTCGTTGGCATTGAGCATGCCGCGCTCGGTTGCCGTGGGGTAGATCAACACCTCGGCTTCCATGCCGATCTCCCGAAATACCGCCACGATCAACTGGTCGAGAAAGCCTTTGCGGTCGGGTGTCGTATAGGGTTCAAGTACGCCGGCAGACAGGACAATCTTCTCGGCGGCGCAGGCCGGCGTCAGGGTCAGGCCCACGACGCCGATAAGCAGCCATGTCAGACTCTTGATAAATCTTGAAATTGCCAGCAGGTTAGTCATGGGCGGCCTTTAATTGCGGCAAAAAAAGCTACTCACCCCGAACCGGGGCTGAGAGCCACTTCAGCAAAGTCTCGAACAGTGACCCCGGCTTGACCGGCTTGATGAGGAAGTCGTTCATGCCGGCCTCGAAACAGCGCGCCCTGTCTTCCGCGAAGGCATTTGCTGTCATCGCGAGGATCGGTATGTTGGCGCCGCCAGGTAATTTGCGGATCTGCCGTGTTGCTTCCAAACCATCCATGTTGGGCATCTGCATATCCATCAAGATGAGATCGTAGTCGTTCCGGCTGGCCAGTTCAACAGCTTCGACCCCGTCTTCGGCAACATCGACGACTTGCCCGACATCATCGAGCATCATCAAAGTGATCTCGCGATTGACGGGTTCATCATCGGCTAGCAGGATGCGGCGGCCTTTATGGTCACGCAGCAGTGCGAACTCTGAATCTTCTCCGGGTGAGAATATTTCTGCCGCCCGGTCCGTTTCTTCCATGCCGAGTCTGACGGTGAACCAGAAAATACTGCCCATCTGCGGCGCGCTTCTAGCACCAGCATCACCTCCCATCAGCTGAGCAAGTTTCTTGGTGATGGAAAGCCCCAAGCCTGTACCGCCGTACTTGCGGGTCATGGTATTGTCCGCTTGCTCGAAGGCGGAAAAGAGTTTGGACTGACTCGCCGGATCAATACCGATGCCGGTATCTTGGACTTCAAAACGAATCAAGGCACTGCCTGGAGTCACCTCATCCACTTTGACGCGCAAGGCAATCGTGCCTTGCTCGGTGAATTTGACGGCATTCGTGGCGTAATTGAGCAGTGCCTGCTGGAGACGGGTCGCATCGCCGAGCAAATGCGGCGGCAATTCCTCGCACTGGGTAAGCAGCTTCAGGTGCTTGGCGTGGGCACGTTCCTGGACCATGGACACCACGTTCGCAAGAATAGTCTCGATACGCAGCGGGTGTTCCTCAAGGGTCAGTTTTCCGGCTTCGATTTTCGATAAATCAAGAATGGCATTGATGATTTCGAGCAGGTGTTCTCCGGCAGCTTCCAGCTTGTCGAAACGGGCCGACTGCTCGCCGGTCAGTCCGCTGCGGCGAATCAAGTGCGCCATGCCCGTGATCGCATTCAAGGGGGTACGGATCTCATGCGACATGTTGGCGAGGAAGGCGCTCTTGGCAACGTTCGCGGTTTCGGCAAGATCCTTGGCGAGGATCAACTCTTGCGTTCTGCTATCGACCAGTTCCTCCAGATGATCACGATGCCGCGACAGTTCATCGGCAGCCTGCCGGCGCTCGGTGATGTCGCGGGCGAGCAGAATGAAACGGGGTTCTTCGCCTCCTGCGACAGTTTTTTTGGCCGCAGACAGCTCGAAGTAATGCCGGGAACCGGTCAGGTCGAGTGCGTACTGCTTGCCGCTTGACACCCCACTCTCCTGAGCTTCAAGTATGGCGGCCTGGCAGATGGCAGCGGGGTCCGCCGGCAGGACATCGGTAAATTTTTTGCCGAGAAAGACCTCGGGAGGCGCCGCCAGCAGGTCGGTGGAGTGGGAGTGATAACCCAGAATGCGGCCGTCGATACTCACTTCGAACAACAGATCTGGTAACGCATCAAGAATTGCCTGCACCTGGGCTTTCTCGGCCTCGAGGTGGCGCGTCCTGATCTTGATCTGCCAGCGCAGGATGAGGGCGAGAATGCTGAGCGAAAGCAGAACGGCAAGCAGAACGCCGAGTGCTTGCCATACATAAGGGTGCATCCCGTTCGGACTTGTACCACGCCATTTCTTGAGAATCTGTACATATTCCGAGTCCTGACTGGACTGCCAGGCATCCAGGTGTCGATCGATGGCCGCCAGCAAATCCGGGTGGCGTCCCTTGGTTGCCGCAAAGAATAGTCGAGTCGGCATGAAGACTATGGGGGTCTCGACCATCTGATGGCGCGGTGCATTGAATTCACCAAAGAAGTTATTGGTGATGACGGCATCGACCTCGCCTGCGGCCACCAGCCTGAACGCCTGATCGTAGGTTCTGGCGCGAATCATTGGCACCTTGAGCCCAAACCCGTCGGCCATCCCCTTGAATGTTTCCTCCTGGATGCTGCCTTCAAGAACGGCAGTGCGTTTGCCGTCAAGGCTAAGCAGTGAGGAAATTGGCACGCCCTTGCGACTGAATACCTGAGACCAGCTAAACAGTACCGGAGTTTGGTGAAAGTCGAACAGGCCTTCCCGTTGCGTCGTGTAGGCTACGTCTGGCATCAAGTCGATTTTCCCGGCCTGCAGGGAATCCAGGCACTCTTGCCATGTGCAGGACTGGTACTCGAGAGTCCACTTCTCCTTTGCGGCAACACTCTGAAGGACATCAATCAGGATGCCGGCGGGTTTCCCTTCGGCATCGTTGAATATCTTCGGTTCATTGGAGTAGATACCCACACGCACATCCCGCGCATGGGCAACGCCGATGCAAACGAACATGGCAAGACAGGCAAATAGCTGGGCTATCTTCAAGGAACAGCGACCTCATCGTGAATAACGCAAACTCTTCAGCGCAAAACCCCTGGGGCAGCATGTTACCCAGTATGCGGGGTATCTGCAGTGTTCGGTGTCGCCGCGCCGATTGAGATCACGCATCCCGCCGCAGTCGCCACTCCTCCACCATGGCATAGATCGCCGGAATCACGATCAGTGTGAGGATAGTCGAGGAGATCATGCCGCCCACCATCGGTGCGGCGATGCGGCGCATCACTTCCGAGCCAGCACCCGTGCTCCACATGATGGGCAGCAGGCCAGCCATGATCGCGACGACGGTCATCATCTTCGGCCGTACGCGCTCGACAGCGCCTTCCATCACCGCCGCATAAAGGTCAGCGGCCGTGGGTTGCCGTCCCGCCAGCGCCGACTTTTTCCTGGTGGCGTCCCAGGCATGATCGAGGTAAATCAGCATCACCACACCGGTCTCGGCCGCCACGCCGGCGAGCGCGATGAAGCCCACCGCGACGGCAACAGACAGGTTGTAATGCAACAGCCACATCAGCCAGACGCCGCCAACCAGCGCGAAGGGCACCGAGAGCATGACAATCAGTGTCTGCGTCAGGCGACGGAAATTGAGATAGAGCAGCAGGAAAATGATCAGGAGCGTGAACGGCACGACGATCTTGAGCCGTTCCAGCGCGCGCTCCATGTACTCGAACTGACCGCTCCAGGTAACGTAGCTGCCCTGCGGAAACTTCACTTTTTCTGCCACGGCATGTTTGGCCGCCGCGACATAAGAACCGATGTCACGCTCACGTATATCGACGTAGATATAGGCCGACAGCAGCGCGTTCTCGGTACGGATGCTCGGTGCGCCCCTGACGATCTTCACTTGCGCGACTTGCCCGAGCGGCACCATCGCCGCCTGCCCGCCCATCTCGCTCATGATCGGCACCAGAACATTGGCGGCGATCTTTGCCGGGTCATCGCGCAGTTCGCGCGGGTAGCGCAGCGTGACGCCGAAGCGCTCGCGGCCCTCGACCGCAGTGGTAAGCATTTCGCCACCGAGCGCGGTGGCGATGACTTCCTGCAGGTCACCAACAAGAATGCCATAGCGCGCAAGTTGGGCACGGTCGGGTTCGATATCGAGATAGAAGCCACCGGTAATGCGCTCGGCGTAGGCCGAACTGGTACCGGGCACGGCCTTGACGACGGTCTCGATCTCACGCGCCAACGCCTCCATCTCGTCGAGGTTCTTGCCGAACACCTTGATGCCGACGGGGGTGCGAATGCCGGTCGACAACATGTCGATACGCGCCTTGATCGGCATGGTCCATGAGTTGGCGATACCGGGAAACTGCAGCGCCTGGTCGAGCTCGGCGATCAGGCCGTCGATACTCAGGCCGGGACGCCACTCACTTTCAGGCTTCAGGTTGATCACGGTCTCAAACATCTCGATGGGCGCAGGGTCGGTCGCGGTCTGCGCGCGGCCCGCCTTGCCAATCACCGACGCCACTTCGGGGAAGCTCTTGATGATCTTGTTCTGCGTCTGCAAAAGTTCTGCGGCTTTGGTCACCGACATCGAGGGCAGCCCGGTCGGCATGTAGAACAGCGTGCCCTCATTGAGCGTCGGCATGAATTCGCTGCCGAGCTTCATGGCCGGCCAGATGGAGGCAACCATGGCAACCAGTGCGATGGCTATCGTCGCGATCTTACAGCGCATCACGTGCGCGATGATTGGGCGGTAGAGCGCAATCAGCACGCGGTTAACCGGATTGCGCGCTTCGGGCAGGATGCGGCCACGGATGAACAACAACATCAGCACCGGCACCAGCGTCACCGACAGCAATGCGGCGCCGGCCATGGCGAAAGTCTTGGTCCAAGCCAGCGGTGCGAACAAGCGGCCTTCCTGCGCTTCCAGCGTAAACACCGGCAGAAAGGAAACGGTGATGATCAGCAGCGAGAAGAACAGTGCCGGCCCCACTTCCTTGCAGGCCGCAATGATTGCTTCCATGCGGGATTCGCCCTCCTTCAGTCGTTCCAGATGCTTGTGGGCGTTCTCGATCATGACAATCGCCGCATCGACCATCGCACCGATGGCGATGGCAATGCCGCCGAGGCTCATGATGTTGGAGTTCATGCCCAGCGCGCGCATGGCGATGATGGCGATCAGCACCCCGACCGGCAGCATCAGGATCGCCACCAGCGAACTCCGTATATGCAGCAGGAAAACCACGCAAACCAGTGCCACGATCAGCGCTTCCTCGGCAAGCGTGGTCTTGAGCGTCGCGATGGCGCGCTCGATCAACTCCGAGCGGTCGTAGACCGTTTCGATCCTGACGCCTTCAGGCAATCCGGCCGCGACCTCATTGATTTTCTCCTTGATGTTGGCAATCACCTCCAGCGCGTTTTGTCCGTAGCGCGCGACGGCAATGCCCGACACCACCTCGCCGTCACCGTTGAGTTCGGCGATGCCGCGCCGCTCATCCGGGCCGAGTTCGACACGCGCGATATCACGGACCAGCACCGGCGTGCCCTTTTCCGCCTTCACCACCAACTGTTCAAGGTCGCCCTTGCCACGCAGGTAGCCGCGCCCGCGCACCATGTATTCGGCCTCGGCCATCTCGACGACACGCCCACCGACATCGCGGTTGGAGTTGCGGATTGCGTTCGCCACGGTCATCAGCGACACGCCATAGGCGCGCAACTTCGCAGGATCGACCACCACCTGGTACTGCTGAACAAAGCCGCCGATGCTCGCCACCTCGGCCACGCCCTGCGCCTTGGTGATCTGGTAGCGCAGATACCAGTCCTGCAAGGTGCGCAACTCGGCCAGGCTGCGGTTGGCGCCCAGCACGACGTATTGATAAACCCAGCCGACGCCGGAAGCATCCGGTCCCAGGCTGGGTGCCACGCCCTGCGGCAGACGGCCGGCAACCGTACTCAAATACTCCAGAACGCGCGAACGCGCCCAGTAGATGTCGGTGCCATCCTCGAAGATCACATAAACGAAGGAAGCACCGAAGAAGGAAAATCCACGTACCACCTTCGACTTCGGCACCGACAGAAGCGCCGTGGTCAGCGGGTAGCTGACCTGGTCCTCGACCACCTGTGGCGCCTGCCCCGGATACTCGGTGTAGACGATGACCTGCACGTCGGAGAGATCCGGCAACGCATCGAGCGGCGTTTTGACCACCGCATACGCGCCCGCCAGCACGACGAACAGCGTGGCGAGCAGGACGAGAAAGCTGTTGCGCGCCGACCAGTCGATAAGCTTGGCCAGCATCTCAGCGCTTCCTTGCGGTGAGCGAGGTGATCACCCATTCGCCCGGCTTGCGCTCGACGAACTCGAAGGCGATCGGCGTTCCCGGCTTGATGCCGGCGAACAAGGACGCATTGGCTGGCACGAACTCCATGGTCATCGCCGGCCATTTGAGACTCGCGACCGGTTCGTGCGTAATCATTACCGTGGTCACCGTGCCGTTGGCCTCGATGCTGTCGAGCGTGCCTGCCGCCTGGTGACTCACCGCAGGCTTCGCTTCCTGCATCCCGCCCAGCGCTGCTTTGAGATTGCTCTCGGAGTCGATGAGGAAATTGGCGGCGACTACCACCCGTTCGCCTTCTTTTACGCCCTCCTTCACCTCGACGTAATCATCGCCACGGACGCCCAGTTTCACCTCGCGCGGCTCGAAACGACCTTCCTCTTTCTGCACCAGCACCCGCTGCTGCGTACCGCTGTCGATGACGGCCGATAGCGGGATCGCGAGTGCCGTCCCGCCAGCGCCGACTTTTAGTAGCGCGCTCGCAAACATCGCGGGGCGCAGTAGCCCCGCCGGGTTCGGCAGCTCGATGCGCACCGGCACGGTCCGCGTCTGCGGATTGAGCGTCGGATAAATGTAGCCCACCCTGCCCTCGAAGGACTTGTCGGGATAGGCGTCGATGCCCACGACAATTTTCTGGCCGATCTGAATCGCCGCGATGTCGCGCTCGAAAACATCGACCACGACCCATACCGAGGCAACGTCAGCAATCTGATAAAGCGTTTCCCCCGGCATGAAGCGCATGCCCTGGACGGCCTTCTTTTCCAGGATCACACCGGCCACGGGGGAACGATAGGTCAGGCTGCGGCGCGACTCGCCGCCATCATTGCCAGTCTTGGCCAGCGCCTTGATTTGTTCTGCCGAAATATCCCAGTTGGCCAGGCGCACCAGGCTGGCATCAGCCAACTGGCGCATGCTGGCAAGCACCTCCGGCCCGGCATCCTTGAGCTTCTCGATGCCACGTACCGCGATCTGATACTCGCGCTGGGCCGACACCAATTCAGGGCTGTAAACCTCGAACAGGGCTTGCCCCTTGCTCACCGGTTGGCCGGTGGTGTTTACATGCAGGCGTTCGATCCAACCCTCGAACTTCGGCGCCACGGCGTAGATGCGCCGCTCGTCCACCTCGACGCGACCGACCGCACGCACTTGCCGCGACAAGTCGCGCAGGCTTGCCATCTCGACGCGGACGCCGAGTTTTTGCACCTTGGCGGGATTGATCTTGACCTCATTGCCACTGCCTGCATCCTCGCCTTCATAAACGGGGATGTAGTCCATACCCATCGAGTCTTTCTTCGGTGTCGGCGATGTATCGGGCAGACCCATCGGGTTACGGTAGTAGAGGAGTTTCTTTCCGGCTGAAACCTTCTCCGCGACGGGAGCCATCCCGCTGCTGCCGACTTTTTGGCCACCAGACCAATAGCCAATCAAGCCGGCCGCAACGAGCAGCACGATGACGGGTAGCGTTTTCATAACTCTTCTCCAATCACACGCTCGATGTCGGCAAGGCGCATCTGCTGGTTGGCGCGCGCCCTGAGCAGATCTTCCTTGGCCTTGCGAATCTGGCGCTGAGCATCGAGCACGGTGGCGAAATCCACCTTGCCGGTTTCGTAGCCGGCCAGAGCGGCTTGCAGAGTCAGTTCCGTCTGCGGCAGCAGACTTGTTTGCACCAGGTCCTCGACACGGCGCGCGGAACGCAGTGCAGCGAGGCTTTCGGCAAGCTCGGCCAAGGTCTGGTTGAGCGTCGACTCCTTGCGCGCTTTCGCCGCGTCGAGCATGCGCTCCGCCTCGTGTTCCTGCGCACGCCGGCTTTCCTGTTGCAGGGGAATATTCACCTCGAACATCAGATCCCAGCTGGCCACGCGATTGCGTTCCTGCATCGATGCCAGACCGACGTTGAAATCCGGGTAGCGGTTTTTGTAGGTCAGCTCACGCGATTTCTCGGCGCCTTCGATGCGCGCGGCATCGGCGGCAAGACGCGGGTTGCGCTCGACGATGCGGGTTTCGAGCGCACCGATTTCCAGCTTTGCCGGCGGCGGCAGCGGGCGCAGACGCTCAGGGGGCAGCAGGCGCACGGCCGTCGGCCGCCCCAGCAGCGTACGCATGCGTGCGGCAGCCTGGTCATTTTCACCTTCCAGCATGACGAGTTCGCCCTGCAAGGAAGTACGCTCGGTCTGGGCGCGAATCACATCCTGTTGCGGCACCAGCCCGCTGGCATAGCGTGCCTGGGCGATCTGTACCAGTTGATCGAGCAGTGCCAGATTTTCATGGCGGTACCGGATACTGATCGCATGGACATGATGCAGGGCATAGGTCTGCTTGATCTGCCAGGCAAGTTCGGCCCAGGTGGCCTCGGCACGCCCCTGCGCCTCACCTGCGCCAGCGGCAGCGATATCGCGTTTGAGGTCACGCTTGCCGAACCAGGGCAGGCTCTGGTTGATCGTATAGCGCGTGACACCCACGCGCGCCGGCAACACGTTGGCGCTACCGCCCGAGTTCACTCCGGTCTCGTTGGTGAAATCGCGCAACTCGACACCAAACATTGGATCGGGCAGCGCGCCAGCCGGCAGCACGCGCGCGGCGGCGGCATCTGCTTCGTGGCGCATGGCGGCAAACTCCGGGTGCCGCTCGCGGGCAAAGCCGAGCAGGCTCTCGACATTGCCACCGAGAGTCTGCTCTTCAGCCGCAGCGGCTATGGCCGGCAGCGCGCTGGCCACGGTCAGCGCCGTGGCCAGCAGCAGGGACAAGGGGCGCATGGCGCTACTTCGCCGCTTCGATGCGGACGATGGTGTAGTCGCCGTCGATATCTTCGGCGCGGAAACGTACCTTGTCGCCGTCCTTCAGCTTCTTCAGCATGGCGGGATCTTTGACCTTGAACATCATGGTCATCGGTCCCATGCCAATGTTGGCGATGGGGCCGTGCGCCAGCATGACGCGATTGGTGGATGTGTCGATCTTCTTGACTGTGCCCTCAGAGAGTTCGGCCGGGCCGGCTGCGTAAAGGGTAACGGGTAGGACAAGGCTCACCGCCGTGACAACAACGGCGATAGCACGCGCAATGAAATTCATGGAGAACCTCCGCAGAATATATGAACGAAAAAAGTCGGCGCTGGCGGGACGGCTATCCGCGCCAGCGGGCTTTCAGTTCAGGCGTCTGGGGGGGTCTTGCGGAGGTACGGCGATGAAACTGGGTGATGCAAGCACCTGCTGCGCCACCATTACGCTGGCGGTCAGGAGCGGCAATACGTCAAAGGACACCGGCAGGTAGCCGGCCGTGGCCAGATGACACATTTCGCAGTTGTCGCAATCAAG
>CAJBAP010000225.1 GCA_903950295.1 uncultured Rhodocyclaceae bacterium | reverse complement strand
TTGCGGCGTGGCCTGAAACAGCGTGGCCTGATTGAGATGAAACGCAGCGACATGCTGCGGCGGCTCATCTACGATTGGGGTGGTGGTGTCGATGTTGAAGGGCGCGATGCGGTGCTGGTCTTCGACAACGGCATGGGTGGTTTCCTGCCACTCTCGGATGCCGACTTGTCCTGTCATCCGCTGTCGCTCGCCGCTGCGGGTATCGCCCCGGCGCCCTCCAGCGTGATGGTGCTGGCTGAGGGTGTCTGCCTGGTCGAGCAAACGCGCCGTGCGCTGTATCGCTACTGGCAACTGGCCGAGAATGAGCCTGCACCGGTACGTGCCCTGTTGGCGCGCGCCGCGCGTCTGGTGGCCGAGATTACGGTCGGCCATGGGCAAATGCGGCATCTGGCCGAACTCGACCAACTGGCGCTCGAACTTGCCACGCAGGGGCTGGCTGCGGCTTGGCCGCTGGGCAGCGCGCTGCGCTATTTCCGTAACCAGTGGGAAAGTCATGCCCGTCACGAATCCTGTCCCGAAGGGCTGTGCCTGAAGCGTAATGCTGCCCCCTGCCACAGCACCTGTCCGGCCAATATCGACATCCCAAGTTTCATGGCTCATATCGGCCACGGTGATTACGCCAAGGCGATTGAAGTAATCACCCGTGACAATCCCCTGCCGCTGACTTGTGGTCTGGTCTGCCCGGCGCCCTGCGAGTCGGTCTGCGTTCGTGGCGGCAACGACGGTGCGGTTTTCATCCGACCGATGAAGGCCATGGCGGCCGAGCATTGCCTGGCTGAAGGCGGCTACCCGCGCCCCGAGTTGGCACCATCCTCCGGCAAGCGGGTTGGTATCGTCGGCTCCGGCCCGGCCGGTCTTTCTGCCGCTTATTACCTGCGCATCCTCGGCCATGCCGTCGAAATCTTCGAGACACAGGACGAAGCCGGCGGCATGCTGCGCTATGGCATTCCCGCCTATCGTCTGCCACCCGAGTTGCTCGACCAGGAACTTGAACAGATCAAAGCGCTGGATATTCCCATTCATACCGGCGCCAAGGTCGATAGTCTCGACGCCTTCCGCAAGAACTACGACGCGGTATTTCTCGGCCTCGGCACACAACTCTCGCGCTTCATCCCCATCGAGGGGGTGCACCAGCCTTGCGTTCTGGGCGGCATCGATTTCCTGCGCAATGTGCGCAGTGGCGAAACAGTCCAGGTCGGCCCGCGTGTCGTGGTCATCGGTGGCGGCAACGTCGCCATCGACGTGGCGCTGACAGCCCTGCGCCAGGGGGCAAAGCATGTCGACATGGTCTGCCTCGAAAAGCGCCGCGAAATGCCGGCCAGCCCGCACGAGATCGAGACGGCCGTCGCCGAGGGCGTGGCGCTGCATCCGGGCTGGGGCCCGATACGCGTCGAGGAAGACGGTGCTGTTGTGTTCCAGTACTGCGAACAGGTCTTTGACGAAGATCGGCGTTTCAATCCGAAGTTCAATACTGAACGGATACTGAAGCTTGAGGGCGATCAGGTGATCCTTGCCGTGGGGCAGGGCACCGACCTGACCAGCATCGAAGGCAGCGGGCTCGAAGTAACACGCGGCTTCATCGTCACCGATCCGAAGTCGCTGATGAGCAAGGTTTCTGGTGTCTTCGCCGGCGGCGATGTCGCACATGGCCCACGTACCGCCGTCGAAGCGATTCGCTCGGGCAAGATCGCGGCATATTCCATCGATGCCTGGCTGAATGG
>CAJBAP010000224.1 GCA_903950295.1 uncultured Rhodocyclaceae bacterium | reverse complement strand
GTTTCCGCCCGTTGCTTTGGTATTTGGTCTTTGTATTACGTTGGCTACCGGCATGCCGTCATGAAGGGCGGAACCGCGAAGGCGTGCCTCGACGGTATCAAACCCAGTCTGCGCTATTACTTGGAAACACCGGATGGCCGTTAAGTAAAAATTGTTGCCAATCCACTGATTCAAATACTTATTTATTGAATCGACGATTATGTGATCGGAGGAAAATCATGATCAATGCTAATTCTTTGCCTTTCCGCCGTGGTTTTACGCTGTTGGAAGTGATTGTCGTGATGGCCATTATCGGCATTCTGGCCGCTGTGGCGATTCCGCTCTATCGCGACTATTTGATCCGTGCCGAGGTTATCGGCGCTTTCGAATTTGCCGAGGGCATGCGCACCGAGGTCATGGTGGAAGTTATCGATGATGAGATCAAAGGTAGTGGCCAGTTGTACACGGCGCCAACGACGGGCGATACGGTGCAACTGCTATATTGGACGCAAGGCAAACCGGGGCTGAAAGGGCACATGACCGCCGCGCTCAACCTGCCCCGGATCAGCGATGCCTATCTACCGGGTTTCGACCTCGAATGGCGCGAGAACGGCGACTGGCATTGCGTCAGCGCCGCAAAATATGCGAAACCCGGCCATGCCGTACTCGACGCCAAATACCTGCCCGCCGCGTGTCGCGATGCGGGTCCGATGCAGGCACCGAAGGGATCGACCCACTCAACTCCGTCGGCTCAGACGGCTGCACCGGTATGCCCGGCCGATCAGGAAATGGTCACACTAAGTACCGGCCCCGCCTGCACCCCCAAGTGCCCTGCCGGCCAGCAGCGAGATAAAGCCAATCCTACCCAATGCACGGCAATTGTTTGCGGGACTAACGAAGAGATGCATTACGACCGAAAGGTGTGTGTCACCATTCCGCCAAAGCCGACTTGTGGACAGGGGAGTGATGCCTTCCGTGGCTACACGGCCAGCAATGATCCGACCTGGAGCTGTATGAATGCGTGCCCACCGGGGCAGATGCCTGGCAAGGCTTTCAAGTGCATCCCCGACCCCAATGCCAAGCCACCGGCTCCGCCTATAAACGCACCTGCGGCAGCGTCAACGCCCCCTGCAGCCAAACCAGCTGCTCCGGCCCTGCGCCCGGGTGAAGACAAAAAGGAATCAGTCAAATGCCGAAGCTGTACAGTTGGAGTCGAGGACTTGTGCGAACTCGTGCATGAGGAAATAACGTGCACGGCACCCAACAACTGGTGTGTCACCTTTATCGACGCGCACGCCGACGGCACTAAAACCGTCCAGCGTGGTTGCGGCAATTTCGACCGGGTGTACCGGGAGTGGTACCAAGGCACGTCGGATGACGACAAGTGCCGCGAACGACTCGATGCCATGCAGACAATCGACTTCACTTGCACCTTCGGTTGTGGTCGCGATAACTGCAATGACAATCTTCGTCCGGCGGAAGAGTCGCTGTATTCGGCTAAGTAGAGTTGATTATGGCTAAGGACACTTCTAACTCGCAGGATCTGCTCAATGAGGCCATCCGCGAAGCGTCCGGTACTCAGGGTCGGTCCGCCAAGGCGCCGCCGTCACGGCCGGCGGATGGCGCTACGGGTGCGGACCTGCGTAGTGTGCTGAACGAACTGACGGGGACAGTTGGCGGTGCAAAGCCCATTCGGGCTGATACTGCGGATTCGACTGCTCCAAGTTCTCTGGGCGATATTCTGCAAGGCCAGTGGCAGGGGAAGGTACCGTCCGAATCCGGATCAAGGGTTGCATCTCCTCACATGTCAGCCGGGACGGGCATTAACGAGTTGATCCGCGACGTTAGTGCTGGTCATTACGGGGCACCTGTTACGAATAACTCGGCCGGTGTGAACACGGTCCCGTTGGGTCAGGCCGCGCAGGATTCCTATGTCAAACCTCAAGCAGCCGTCGATAAAGCAGGCGCGGCATCCGGCATAAGCCCGCGAAATCTCACCATTATTGCGGTGGCGATGATCCTGCTGGTAGTTGGTGCCGCTATGGGGTGGTGGGCGAATCATCAACCTTCCGGACCGGCTGGCACATTGCATGAGCTGGCCAAGGCTGCGGAACACTATCGCAGAAGCCACAATGGTCAATTGCCGAAAGAACTGGCCACGCTGGAGGCCTTTCCTAAAGATGCGGTGGAATGGCCGCTGCGTTACTGGAACGCACGCGATGCCGCCGGCCGCACCGAAATCATCTGGGTTCCGATGCACAGCGGCCACTACCGTATCGTGCTGCGCCAAGGTAGCGAGGCATGGACGGTGAGCGATACCAAAAGCACGCCGCAGCTTATCCTCAAGGGACAATCCTGACATGACCGACACCCCTCATTGGCTGGTCACTGCGGCGCTCCGCCGGCGGCCAGAGGTAGCGATGCCACCTGGCGCGAGCATTGCGCCCGATAACGGCGAAGCCTGGGCGCAGGTCGCCAGCATTTTCCAGATGAGCACACAGGAGCTGGCGGTCGGCGTGGCCGAGCTTTTTGGCGTCGACGCAGGAAACCTCAAGCACTTTCTGCCCACGGAGGGTAGTTGTCTGCCGGAACGCCTGTGCCGGCAGATGCAGCTGGTGCCCTTGTGGCACGACAGCGAGGTGGCTTGTGTTGCAGTGGCCGATCCGCACCTGACACCGGACCAGCTCAACCAGCTGGCCTTTGCCGCCGGCCGCAAAATTCAGATGGTGGTGCTGCCACCGGATGATATCGATACCTGCCAGCTGCGTTTATTCGCGGTCAGCGGAGAGAAGCAAAGCAAAATCAACGCGATCGATTTGCTGGCGCCACCCTCATCCGGTGACAACCAGGCCACGGTCAAGCTGGCGGTGGCGGTCTTCCGGACGGCCATTGACCGCAACGCCTCCGACGTGCATATCCATCCTTTTGTCGGTGGCGGTGCCATCCGCTTTCGCATCGACGGACGTATGCGGCGCATGGCTACCATACCGATGGAATCGCTCGAAGGCCTGTCACGTTATTTACGCAATAACGCCGGCCTGGAGATCAACCCTCTCAAACCGCAGGACGGCCGCTTACGCTTAAATTATGGGCGGCGCGAGATCGACGTGCGGCTTTCACTCCTGCCAACCTACGATGGCGAACGCATCGTCTGTCGCCTGCTGGACCAGAGTCGCAATTTCTCGTTGCAGCAAAGCCGTTTTTCCACTGCTGACCAACAGGCGCTCCGTCGTCTGACCTCGCGCAGCGCAGGCATCGTGCTACTGACCGGGCCGACCGGTTCGGGCAAGACGTCGACACTGTATGCGCTGTTAGCCGAACTCAATAGTGTTGACGTTAACATAATGACTATTGAGGATCCGGTCGAATACATACTGCCGGGCATTTCGCAGGTGCAGGTCAATGAGCGGCAAGGTTTGTCCTTTGCCGATACACTGCGCGCGATCCTGCGCCAGGATCCGGACATTGTCCTGGTCGGCGAAATCCGCGACCAGGAAACAGCGCGTATCGCCACGCAGGCGGCGCTAACCGGGCATCTGGTGCTGTCGACGCTGCACACCAACGATGCCCTAGGGACAATTCCACGCCTGCTCGATTTGGGGCTTGAGGCCAGTGTGCTGGCCGATGCATTGATCGGTGTGGTCTCGCAGCGCCTGGTGCGTCGCCTGTGTGAGACTTGCCGCCAGCCTAGCCAACGGCCCTGGCTGCCGATCGAGCAGGAGTTCGTGCGCATTACCGGGGAGTTTCCTGCCTATCGGCCGGTGGGCTGCCCGGATTGTGATTACTCGGGCTTTCGCGGCCGCCTGCCGGTCATCGAGCGATTAGAAAACTCGGGTGAGCTAAGGCAATCGCTGCTGACTGGTGGCCGCAGTCTGGCGATGCTGAAGGACGTTACCCAGGGCCACCGCCGTTCCATGGCCGCCAGCGCCAAGGACTGGATTGTGTCCGGTTGGACCACACCAGCTGAAGTGCAGCAGGTACTGGGCATTACGTTCTGGACCGAACTGGCGGAGGAACATGGCGTTGAACTTGGTACGCTGTCATTTGGCGTTTCCGGAGAGGGGCAAACGGATCGCCGCATGAAGCTTTTATTGATTTCGTCGGACTCCTCACTGGCAGAACGCCTCAGGTCCGCTCTGTCTTACGGTGTCGAGCGGGTGGACCACGAATCGCTTGCAGCGAATTACCTTGGACAGCACGGTGACGTCATCGCGCTGGTAATCGACAGCGCTTCGAGCCGTGATGCACCCGAGGTTTGGCTGAAAGACCTGCGCACCCAACTGGCGAGTTCCGGTCTGCCAGGGTTGTTCGTTCTGCGTGAGAACCTGGCACCCTTGCAGGTGCTATTGGATCGCTACGGCGCCCCCTACCTGACCCACGCTGAGGCACAGACAGATGCGCTTGCAGCGGCGGTGGTACGCTTGCTGCGAGGTCAGCATTGATGCATTTTTGGTGATCCAATATTGTTTGGTCGTCGCACTGATTACACCGGCTGGATGATAGCCACTACAACGGGTTCTACTTTTGGCGAAATGCCTGGAAAGGACGCAGCGAAATGAAGGTCGTAATCGTTGACGATGATGAATCCATGCGCACGGTATTGCGTGCCATTTGTATCGGTGAGGGACATGAAGTCGTTGCCGAGTTCAGCGATGGCAACGGCTTGTTGAAGTTTGTTTTTGAGCATCATCCTGATGTCGTTTGCCTCGATTTCAACTTGCCCGGCGCCAACGGCCTTGAGTTGCTGACCCTGATGGATGCCTCCGCAAATCATGTGGATGTGGTGATGGTGACTGGCTCGGATGACCCTGAATTGACCGGCAAGGCTGCCGATGCCGGGGCCAGGGGTTTCATTCACAAGCCGTTTAAGCAGAACCAAATCATCGACGAGCTAAAGGCCATCGAACAGACGCGAGGTATTGCGTCACGAACGGCACCTGAACCATCGCAGCTTATGCCGGTTATGCAGGTCGCGGTGGATGTGGTCCCGCGTACGGTGGTCATCGTCGACGACAGTGGATCGGTCCGGCTTTTGCTAAAAGGAATTCTTGAAGAACTGGGGATCAAGGTCGTTGGCTTCGCTACCAACGGTCGTGAAGGTATCGAGGTGGTCAGCAGGGCGCATCCGGCCCTGGTTTGCCTCGATGTCGACATGCCGATCATGACGGGGCTTGAGGCACTGACGCAGGTTCGTGCCGCGAGTCCGAAATCCAAGGTGGTCATGGTGACTGGCAATGCCAGTCGACAAATTGTGGAAGCGGCGGTTGCCGGTGGCGCCAAAGGCTATTTTCTCAAGCCGATTCGTCCGGCCAAGGTTGAGGAATTCATGCGCAAGTTGCTCCAGCTCTGAGAAGGAAATTATGGGGGGCGTTGCATTATCTTGCCGTACTGTCAGCACCGACTATTTAGGTCGTACGAGTAACATTGGCGGCTTGGTGGCTTCAAAAAGCCGCTGTCTTTTCCCACTGCAAGGAATATTCGAATGAGTGATCTTGTCTCGTACCAACTCGACGATGGTATCGCTACGCTGACCTTATGTAACGGCAAGGTGAATGCCATCTCGCCGGACGTCATTGCCGCCTTCAACAGTGCGCTCGATCAGGCCGAACAGGACTGCGCGGTTGTCATCGTCACCGGGCAACCGGGAATACTTTCCGGGGGCTATGACCTCAAGGTAATGATGTCCTCGCGACAGAATGCGCTTGATCTGGTGGCGGCGGGCAGCACCTTGGCGCGTCGCATGTTGTCGCATCCCTTACCGGTGATCATTGCCTGCTCCGGTCATGCGGTAGCCAAGGGCGCATTCATTTTGCTTTCGGCGGACTATCGGGTGGGCGTTGATGGTCCGTTCACCATCGGCCTGAATGAGGTCCAGATTGGCATGACGATGCACCATGCGGGCATTACGCTGGCCCGGGACCGACTACGTAAAACCGCGTTTCAGCGGTCCGTGATCAATGCCGAGATGTTTGATCCGAAGGGGGCGAAAGAGGCGGGCTTCCTTGATCAGGTCGTGATGCCAGACGAACTGATGGGTACTGCCAGGGCCATGGCGCAGCAACTAAAAAAAATCAACATGAAGGCGCACGCGCAGACCAAGCTAAAGGTGCGCAAGGAACTATTGGGAGAGCTCGATAAAGCTATCGAAATAGACAAGACAACACCGTTGTCCTGAGTGGAAAGTCGGTGTTCCGTCAGAACCGCCAGTCTGGCGGTTTTGACGGAACAGAAGGCGCAGCGACCAGCGAATGCTGGATGAGTTATCGGCCAAGTTCCGCGGCAGTTTTTCCAGCGATGCCCCACTGGGTCTTGGGCACGTCCTGTATCCAGACGCGGATATTTTCCACCGGAGCGCCCACCGCTTCGTGAAGCGCCTGGGTCACCTTTTCAATGACGGCCTTCTTCTGTTCGTCGGTACGGCCTTCAATCATGTAGATCTGTGCGAACGGCATGGTCTTCTCCTTAAACGAAACGCATCGAAACGCTGCCCAGGTGCTGGATCTTCAGGGTGACATTGTCGCCCGCCTGTACCGCGACGGCTTCGGTCACGCCGCCCGAGAGAATCATCGCACCGGCAGGGATTTCCTGGCCACGGGCACCGAGATGGTTTGCCAGCATGGCAATGGCGGTGGCTGGATGGCCCAGCACCGCAGCACCGGCACCTAGCGATACGACTTCACCGTTCTTTTCCATGACAACGCCAAGCGTACGCATGTCCACTTCCGACGGCGCCTTGATCTGGCCGCCGATGACAAAGCGCGAGGCCGAGGTGTTATCAGCAATCACACTCTTCAGGTCGAACTTGAAGTCGCGGTAGCGGGAATCGATCACCTCGATGCCGGGCATGATGAAATCGGTCGCCGCGAGGACCGCACCGATGTGGCAGCCGGGGCCTTTGAGCGCCTTCTTCATGACGAAGACGATCTCGGGTTCGACCTTGGGATGGATCAGTTCGCTGACCTTGACCTCGCCACCGTCCGGCACGCAACCGTAGTCGGTGACAAAGCCGAAGCACGGCGTCTCGACGCCCATCTGCTTCATCTTGGCGAACGAGGTCAGGCCCGCCTTGAGACCAGCGATCTTGGTGCCGCGAGCGATCTTACGGCACTTGATTTCTTCCTGGATCAGGTAGGCATCATCCCAGTCCATCTCGGGATGATCGTCGGTAATTTTCAGCGTGTCCTGCGCATTCAGCTCGCAGTTTTCCAGGTGCTCAGCGAGTTTGGCGATGGTGGCTTTGTCGAGTTTCATGATCATGCAGCCTTCAAAAGGCCGCGTTCCTTGGCCATGGTGATCGCGGTGTCTTCGATCATGTCTTCCTGGCCGCCCACCATGCCGCGACGCCCCAGTTCCACGAGGATGTCTCGGGCCGGCACGCCGTACTTGACCGAAGCGCGCTTGGCGAACAGCAGGAACGAACCGTATACGCCGGCATAGCCCAGCGTCAGTGCATCGCGGTCGATACGGATCGGGAAGTCCATCATCGGCACGACGAGGTCTTCCGCCACATCGGTGATCTTGGCCACATCGACACCGGTTTCGATGCCCATCAGGCTGCAAACGGCGATCAGCACTTCCATCGGCGTGTTGCCCGCTCCCGCACCCAGACCGGCGGCGGCCGCATCGATGCGGTTGGCACCAACTTCGATCGCCGCGATGGAATTGGCTACGCCCATGGCTAGGTTGTGGTGGCCGTGGAAGCCGAGTTCGGTTTCCGGCTTCAGGGCCGCACGCACGGCAGAGAGACGCTCCTTGACACCGTCGGGCAGCAGGTGACCGGCCGAATCGGTGATGTAGATGCAGTTGGCGCCATAGCCTTCCATCAGTTTGGCCTGGGTCACCAGACCTTCGGCACTGTTCATGTGCGACATCATGAGGAAGCCCACCGTATCCATGTCCAGCTTGCGTGCCATGGTGATGTGCTGCTCGGAAACGTCGGCCTCGGTGCAGTGGGTGGCAACACGGATGGTGTTAACGCCCAGATCCTTCGCCATCTTCAGGTGATCGACGGTGCCGATGCCAGGCAGCAGCAGGGCTGAGATCTTGGCGTTCTTCATCAGCGGAATGACGGTGGAGAGATATTCCTCGTCCGTATGCGCGGGGAAGCCGTAGTTCACCGAGGACCCGCCGAGGCCGTCGCCATGCGTCACTTCGATCAGCGGGATACCGGCTTCATCCAGCCCCATGGCCACGGCCTTCATCTGCGCCAGGGTCATCTGGTGGCGCTTGGGATGCATGCCGTCACGCAGGGTCATGTCATGGACGGTGATCTTTTTGCCTTTTACAGTCATTTCGATTCTCCTCAAGCGGCCTTTAACGTGAGCCGGCCGGCGATGATTTCTTCGGCGAACATCTCGGCGGTGCGGGCGGCAGCAGCAGTCATGATGTCGAGGTTGCCGGCGTACTTGGGCAGGAAGTCGCCCAGGCCCTCCACTTCCATGAACACGGAAACGCGATTGCCGTCGAATACCGGACCATTCACCAGCTTGTAGCCGGGCACGTACTTCTGCACTTCCTTGATCATGGCGTGGATCGACGCGGTGATCTTTTCCTGATCCGGCGCGGTCTCGGTCAAGCAATGCACGGTGTCGCGCATGATCAGCGGCGGCTCAGCCGGGTTGATGACGATGATGGCCTTGCCCTTCTTGGCACCACCGACCCGCTCGACGGCACCGGCGGTAGTGCGGGTGAATTCGTCGATATTCTTGCGCGTGCCGGGACCGGCGGATTTGGACGACACCGTGGCGATGATCTCGCCGTAGGCTACCGGCTGCACCTGCGAGATCGCGGCGACCATCGGGATCGTGGCCTGGCCGCCGCAGGTAACCATATTCACGTTCATCTCGCCCTTACCAACATGGGCCTTGAGATTCACCGGCGGCACGCAGTAGGGGCCAATGGCGGCCGGCGTCAGGTCGATCATCAGCACGCCGAGCTCATTCACCTTGCGCGAATTCTCGGCATGAACGTAGGCCGAGGTGGCGTCGAAAGCGATCTGGATGCCGTCTTCCTTGATGTGCGGGATCAGGCCGTCGATGCCCTTGTCGGTCGTCTTGAGGCCCATATCCTTGGCCCGCTTGAGTCCTTCGGAGAGCGGATCGACGCCGACCATCCAGACCGGCTCGAGGACCGGACTACGCTGCAATTTGTAGAGCAGATCGGTACCGATGTTGCCCGGCCCGATCAAGGCACATTTGATTTTCTGGCTCATGAAAAGTCCTTCAGATGAATTTGACGGAGCAGCCACCGATACCGCCGATGGTGACGCGGAAGTTGTCGCCCTTGACCGCCGGGATCATGGCGGCGAGCGAACCGGAGAGGATGACCTCGCCGGCCTTGAGCGGGATGCCGAGGCGGCCCAGCGTGTTCGCCAGCCAGGCCACGGAATTGACCGGCGAGCCCAGCGCGGCAGCACCGGCGCCGGTACCGACGATTTCGCCGTTCTTTTCGAGGATCATGCCGCAGGTGTTGAGATCGACATCGCGCGGATCGACCATGCGATCGCCGAGCACAAACACGCCGCAGGAAGCATTGTCGGCGACGGTGTCCTGGATCTTGATCTTCCAGTTCTCGATGCGCGAATCGACGATCTCGAAGCAGGCCATCACGCCTTCGGTGGCGGCCAGCACGTCGGCGTTCGAGACGCCGGGGCCCATCAGGTCCTTCTTCAGCACGAAGGCGATTTCGCCTTCGGCCTTGGGCTGGATCAGGGTATCGATCGGGATCGACTCGCCTTCGTTGTAGATCATGGCGTCGGTCAGGTAACCGAAATCGGGCTGATACACGCCCAGCATGTTCATCACCACCTTGCTGGTGACGCCGATCTTCTTGCCGACAATCTTCTCGCCGGCGGCGAAGCGACGGGCCATCAGGCGCTCCTGCACGTGGTAGGCATCTTCGATGCTCATGTCGGCATGACGCGAAGTCAGAGGCGCGACGGTCTTGCAGTTCGTCAGGGCGTCGAAGAGTTCGTCGCCGAGTTGTTCGATGAGTTTCTGATCCATAACTTATGCCTTTTCTGGTTCAGTAAAGAAATTGGAAACGAGTTGCGCGAAGCGGGCAGCGTGCTCGATCTGCGACCAGTGGCCGCAACGACCGAAAAGATGCAACTGAGCGCGCGAAATCCAGTGCGCCAGCGTCAGCGAATTGGTGACCGGGATCACCATATCTTCACGTCCGTGAATCACCAGCGTCTCGTGTGGAATGGCGCGGATATCCTCCTCGCGGCTGGCCATGGCATCGACCCAGCGCTGGCGCGGGGCAGGAAACATGGCGGCGAAAGATTCCTGGAACCCGGGACGGATACTGGCCTCATAGCGCAGCCTGGCCAGCTCGTCGGTGACCAGACTGCGGTCGTAGGCGAAGATATCCAGCAGCTTGCGCATGTTGTCGAGGGATGGCTCGTAGCCCCAGACAGCATCGAGGCCACGGGTGATCGGGAACGGCACGCCGACCGAGCCCATCAGCACCAACCGCCGCACACGCTGCGGATGCCGAATCGCCAGCGCCAGTGCGAGCGCACCGCCAAAGGAATTGCCAACCAGATCGGCTTGCTCAATCTTCAGCGCGTCGAGCAAGCCGACCGCCTGTTCGACCCAGCGATCCATGTCGTAACGGCCATCGGCCGGACGCTCGCTGTAACCGAAACCAACCATGTCGGGCGCGATGACGCGCATCTGCTTGGCCAGTTCGGGGATCACCAGGCGCCAGTTTGCCCACGCCGAGACACCGGGACCGGAGCCGTGAATCAGCAGCGCCGTCCCATCAGCGCCGGCTTTCGAGCCCGTGTCGTGATAGTTGGTCTGGAAACCCGCCGCAACAATGCTGTTGGCGATTTCCGGATTGCTTGCCGTCATGATCAGAGCTTGATGCAGACGTTCTTCTGCTCGGTATAGAACTCCAGCGAATGCACCCCGCCCTCGCGACCGATGCCGGACTGCTTGGCGCCACCGAAGGGCGTACGCAGATCGCGCAGGAACCAGCTATTGACCCAGGCCAGGCCGACTTCCATCTTCTGCGCCACGCGGTGGGCACGGGAAACGTTCTGTGTCCAGATCGCCGTGGCGAGACCGTATTCATTGTCGTTGGCCTTGGCCAGCACTTCTTCTTCGGTATCGAAGGGAGCGATGTGGCAGCAGGGGCCGAAAACTTCTTCCTTCATGATGCGCGAGGTCTCGGGCAGGCCGGTCCAGATCGTCGGCTGCACCCAGCAACCGCCGTTCAACTCACCCGGCATTTCCGGCACGCCGCCACCGGTAACGATGGTCGCGCCTTCGTCCTTGGCGATCTGGTAGTACGAGAGCACTTTGTTCTGGTGTTCCTTGCTGATCAGAGGACCCATGCCGGTGGTTTTGTCTTCCGGTGGGCCGAGCTTCAGGCCCTCGGCGCCCTTCTTCATGGCGGCAACAAACTTCTCGAAAATCGGGCGCTCGACATACACCCGTTCGGTGCCCAGACAGACCTGGCCGCAGTTGGCGAAGGCCGAGCGCATGGTGCCTTCGATGGCGGCATCGAAATCGCAATCGGCAAACACGATGGCGGCGTTCTTGCCACCCATTTCCAGGCTGACCGGACGTGAACCGGTTGCGGCAGCCTTCATGATCACTTCGCCGGTACGCGTTTCGCCGGTGAAGGTGATGGCATCGACCTGCGGATGGGAGGTCACAAACTCACCGGCCGAATTCGGGCCGAAGCCATGCACCACGTTATAGACGCCAGGCGGCATGCCCACCTTGTTCATCACCTCGCCGAGCAGGGTAGCGGTCTGCGGAGTCTCTTCCGAGGGCTTGACCACCACGGTGTTACCGCAGGCCAACGCCGGGCCCACCTTCCAGGTCATCAGCAACAGCGGCAGGTTCCACGGACAGATCACGCCGACCACGCCCACCGGCGAGCGGTAGCCGTAGTTGATGGCGCCCTTGCCGTCCGGGGTTGCCATCTCGAAGAACTCGGTCGGCACGTTCTTCACCGTGTCGGCGAAGACTTTGAAGTTGGCGGCGCCGCGCGGGATATCGATATGCGAGGCCAGCGAACGCGGCTTGCCGGTATCGGCACATTCGGCGGCGAGGAACTCGTCGAAGCGGTTGTTGATCTCGTTGGCCACCGCGTAGAGCATATCGACACGCTCGGCAACGGTCATCTTGCCCCACGGTCCCTTGAGCGCAGCGCGAGCGGCCTTGACGGCCGCATCCACCTCGTCGCGGGTGGCTTCGGCGACCTGGGCGATCACCTGATTGGTCAGCGGCGAACGCTTTTCGAAACTCTTGCCGGCGCCAACGAACT
>CAJBAP010000223.1 GCA_903950295.1 uncultured Rhodocyclaceae bacterium | reverse complement strand
CCACTGCGGCAGATAGAGTCCGGGGTCGAGGGCGTCGTAGGACAAGCCCAGGACACGAGCATCGAGTTGGCGGGATTCCTTCAGGCAGCGCGCCACCGCCAGCCCCGGACCGGGGTTGTCGGGACGGGCATTCATGCCGGTGACGGCAACCGTGATCGTGCGACGTTTCATCGGAAGGCTTCGCGCAGGCGGCCGGCGAACTCCATGACGTCACGCTCGAGAACGGCGGGTGTCGCCTCGAATTCGCCAGTGAGCGAATGGACGATCGATGCCATGTCGATTGCTCCGGCCTGAATGGCGCGCAATACCGCGAGCCCGGAGACATTGACGGTGAAGCTTGCACCAGATACTGGATCGAAGACGAAGCCGCTGTTGGAAACGGCCAGGCGGTTAATGATCTCCGGAGCGGGAAATTGTGCCTCGAGTACCGCATGCCCATTTGCTGCACTATTCCGGGTTACCGCAGTATCGACGGTGTTCATGCTATTTGCGCCCGAGAAAGGCCGTTGCTTCCAGATGCCCCGGGACGATCTGCAGTACCCGCCGATAGCCATCTGCAGCCTTGTCGGTATTACCCGAAGCGGCTTCGCCGCGGGCCAGGTAAACCCAAGCGGTAACATCGGACGGGTAAAGCGCGACCAGACGGGTGGCTTCCTCGGCCATGGATTTCCATTGTTTCAGTGCCTCGAAAATAACGATCAGGCGCATGCCGGCAGTGTAATTGCCGGGGGCTTTCCGTTGCACCATGCGTACCACGTCAGCAGCTTCCTGCCACTTCCACTGGGCCATCAAGGGTAGGGACAGGCCAAGGAGTGCATCGAGGGATTGTGGATTCATCTGCTGGGCACGACGATAACCGGCGGCCGCCTCCTCGAAGCGCCCGGCGGTATAGAGTAGCCAGGCGTGACGTAGCTGGGCGTATTCGTTGTTGCGGGCCAGACTTTCAATTTTCGCTGCCGCATCTAGAGGTTTGCCGACAGATTCCAGACGGTAGGATTCACTCCAGGGATCGGCTTGGGCTGCAACCGTGAGCGAAAGTGAAGCAAGAAACAGCAGCAAAATTTTGCGCATGGTCATTTCCTTTCTGATGGTTGCGATACATTCATCTCGACGAGTTCGTCGCGCCAATGATCCCATTGGGATCCGTCCCAGGTCGTGTCGCGATATTCCATCCGAACGACGCGTTTTGCCTTGGGGGCGTACCAGTAGATCTCGTCGATTCTGCCGTTCCAACTAGAGGCGTTCTCGATGGCATGGTAGTAGCCGGTATGGACGACTTTGAGGGTGCGAAAATTGCCTGCGGGTACCTTGATGTCTTCCCAACCCTCAACCACCGCTGCCTGTTCGACCGTGAGCCTGCTGGACCCCGGGTTGTACTTGTACTGAAACTTCCAGTGCTTACCGGGCGATAGAGGAAACTGTAGTGGAATGTGGCGGCCTTCCATCTTGGGATCGAAGAAGGCCAACGTCGTCGCATCGAGATATTCGCGCGTGACGCTGCCGAGCCGCCGGCCGTCCTGAGAAAAGTTAATTGTCCATAGCACGGACCGGTGGTCGCCGACACCGCCCTGGAGGTCTTGCCGGAAGCGTTCAGTTATCTGGTTATTCCAGAGATTGATGCGTTGGTATGACCAGTTTTCGCCAGTGACGAGGTCTGGTTTTTTGACCTCCTGTGAGGATTGTGCGGTGACGTGGCCGGCGGCAAGCCAGAGCAGCAAGGCGATTGGCCAGGACGTGCGGGTCAGGAATGACATGGGATGGTTCATGCGTAGCGACGACCTTGAGAGTCTCGCAGTCAGATGTAACCGGAGAACGCCAATGTGACATCTATCTGTAACGGTTTGTGTCAGATCACCTTGCCCCGATGGAAAAGTCGGCGCTGGCGGAACGGCGCTTACCAGGCGGGAGTTGTTGCTGCGGGAGGTGCTGGTGGTGGCGGCAACAATGCGCCCGAGGCTGTCCAGATGACAGTTACGGCAATCAGCACGGCAATGACGAAGGCCACTGCACCGCCACCTTTGGCCGACTGGCTCGGTTGTCCCTCTGCCCAACCGGTCAGCATCGGCTTGACGAGGTTGTGTTTTTTTACGCGCACATAGAAGACGATGGCGCCAACGTGTGCCGCTACCAGCAGCATCAGCAGTTTCTCGAGCAGATGGTGAATGCCGGTAAGCTGGGCACTGATTTCGCTACCGATCAGCGGTACAAGGTAGCCCTCGAAGGCGATGTCGTCGTTGGCGAAAAGGCCGGTGCCCGCTTGCAGCATCAGTACGCCCAGCAAGGCCAGCACCGATAGTGCGCCCAGCGGGTTATGACCCAACCCGTGCCATGTGCCTTGCAGGTAGGCGCGGATGGCGGCGGGGCCGCGCACGAACTGGGTAAAGCGCGCGTAGGTTGAGCCGATGAAACCCCAAATAATGCGGAACACCAGCAGACCCAGAATCGTCAGTCCCAAACGGCCATGCCAGACCATCGCATTGCCGCCGATCTTGGCGCTGACAAAGGCTGCAATTACCAGCGCGACCAGTGACCAATGAAACAGCCGCGTCGGCAGGTCCCAGACGCGGGCTTTGTCAGCCGGTGACTGGGATGCGCCGGGGGGGGCTACACACACGCCCCGTCCTCGGTGGCGCCCTCGGCCTGTTCCTTCTTCACCTTGATGAACTGCTCACGCGATACGCCCAGCCACATGACCAGCGGGCTGGCGACGAGCACGGAGGAGTAGATGCCGAAGAGAATACCAATGGTCAGCGCCAGCGCAAAATAGTGCAGCGCTGCGCCGCCGAAGAGCAGCATCGAGGTGACCATCATCTGCGTACAGCCGTGGGTGATGATGGTGCGCGAGATGGTGCTGGTGATGGCGTGGTTGATG
>CAJBAP010000222.1 GCA_903950295.1 uncultured Rhodocyclaceae bacterium | reverse complement strand
TCTTCCATTCAGTTACACCGGGCGCCGATGAGCGGAAAAACATAGGGTTTTCCTGACATGGCGCGCAGCAGGCCGACCAGGCCGAGCAGGATCAGCGGGGTATGGATGAAAATGATGTAGACCTCGGCAGCGACCCAGGTTGCCAGCGAGGTGAAGCCACCGTTGGCGACGATGAAGGCAATCGTGACGGCCGGCAGGATGACGCCCAGCAGACCGGCACGCACGGCCTGAGCAAGATGGCAACGGGCGAGCGGCAGGTCGGCAGCACGCCGCGAGAACCTGATCCAGAGAATGATGCCATAGGCCAATGCCGGTGCCAGCAGCAGGTTGGCGAGATAGAGCGACTCAACGATGATGGCCAGTCGGGTATCTGCAGGGGCCGGGGCAGGAGGGCTATCCATGCTCATCTGCCGAAGGTGGCGAGCACGACTTCCTCGAGGGCAGCGGCCACCTCGATGTCATCCGTCAGCGCTTCGACCAGCGCGGCACGACACGCCTCGACCGGGTCCATGCCGTCACGCATCAGGATCGCGGCATAGACGAGCAGGCGGGTGCTGGCAACTTCCTCGAGGTCGACGTCCTTCAACGCACGCAGGCTGCGGCCGATATTGACGAGCCGTTTTGCCGTCATGTCGTCACAGCCGGTTTCACCGATCAGGACGCTTTCTTCGCGTGCGGCGTCGGGGAAATCGAAGCGCAGGGCGAGAAAACGCTGGCGGGTCGAAGGCTTCATGCCCTTGAGGAAGTTCTGGTAGCCGGGGTTGTAGCTCACCACCAGCATGAAATTGTCGGGCGCGTGCAGGACTTCACCGGTGCGGTCGATCGGCAAGACGCGGCGGTGGTCGGCGAGCGGATGGATCACCACCGTGGTGTCCTTGCGCGCCTCCACTACTTCGTCGAGATAGCAGATACCACCTTCGCGCACGGCGCGCGTCAGGGGGCCGTCTGACCAGTAGGTGGCGCCGTCGCCGATGAGATGGCGGCCGACGAGATCGGCAGCGGTCAGGTCATCGTGACAGGCCACAGTGTAGAGGGGTAGGCCCAGCTTTGCCGCCATGTAGGCGACAAAGCGGGTCTTGCCGACGCCGGTCGGGCCTTTGATGAGCACCGGCAAATGGTTGCGGTGCGCGTGCTCAAAGAGGTTGATCTCATTGCCGGCGGGTTCGTAAAACGGAAGTTCAGCAGTCATTTCAGTCCGAGCCAGTAGGCGAACAGGATGATGGCGAGCGTCATGATGAGCCAGCCTAGCACGAGCCCCCGCCACAAGAACTTGACGCGGCGCAAGGCCATGAAGTCTTCGATGATCAGCCAGCCCTTGATGGCAGCAATCAGCAGAACGATTATTACGGTGGTGACGCTCAGTGGCCCGCTCTTGCCGATGAACCAGGTCAGCACCGTTGCCACCATGAGGGCGATCCAGATGACGTTGAGAAAATGAGTACTCATCGCATCACGTAGACCAGGGGAAAGAGGATGATCCACACCAGGTCGACCATATGCCAGTAGCTTGCACCGGTTTCCATGCCGTGGTGGTCATGGGCGGAGTAGCCGCCTGCCAGAGCTTTCTTCCAGACAAAGAAAAGGATGGCCATGCCGAGTACGACATGCATGGCATGGAACATCGTCAGTGCCAGATAGAAAGTGTAGAAAAGATTGGTTTCCAGATTGATGCCGGCGGCGAACTTGGCGCCGTATTCGAAATACTTGACGATCAGGAAGCCGCAGCCGGAACCGATGGCGGCCAGGAGCCAACGTGCGCTCGCTGTCGAATGGTTGGCCTTGATTGCGGCGACGGCGCGTGCCACGCACCAGCTACCGGTAATCAGCAGCAGGGTATTGATCATGCCAGCATCGACATCCAGTGTGCCTTGCATCTCGCGAAACAGCTCGAGATGCTTGCGTCGCGTGAACGCATAGGTGGCGAACAGGACAAAGAAGGCGGAAAGCTCGGCGAGAATAAAGACCCAGATGGCGAGATCGCCGGGGGGGTAGGGGCGTAAAGCGTGCCCGGAATGTGGAGCGGTCATCGTGAGTTTCAGCGCGAATCAAAACGGCGCCCGGGGGCGCCGTTTTGAGTGCAACACAAGTGTCGATCAGGCGGCAGCTTTAGTTTCACCTGGGATGAAGAAGGACCAGATATAGACGACGAGGCCGATGAGGAAGCCGACGCCGGCCCAGACGCGCATCCAGTAGAACAGGGCGACCTGATCCTGCACCACCATGAAGGGCATGGGGTTGTCAGAGACGCGCTGCAGCCAGACCTGGAGGATGCCGGCGCCGGTGAGGAACAGCGTGATGAACGTGATGGAAACCGTCATCAGCCAGAAACCCCACATCTCGACTACTTGCGCCTTGTTGCTGTTGGCGGCACGACCGCGCATCAGGGGCATGGTGTAGCTGATCATCGTCAGCACCGCCATCACATAGGCACCATAGATAGCCATGTGACCGTGCGGTGCGGTTATCTGCGTGCCGTGCGTGTTGTAGTTCACCGGCGTCAGGGTGTGCAGGACACCCCACAGGCCGGCGCCGAGGAAGGCCATCACGCCAGTACCCAGCGCCCAC
Source organism: uncultured Rhodocyclaceae bacterium (assembly GCA_903950295.1). The sequence continues at coordinate 109 of CAJBAP010000222.1, read as the reverse complement.
AACGTGGCCGCCTTGTTCGGGTGGTCACGGCGCCGACGGTTCACCATGTTGAAGGCAAACAGGGTCAAGGCAAAGAACGGGATGGGCTCGAGACCGGAGAAGATCGAAC